>DATMHD010000213.1:0-5191 GCA_035555075.1 Sphingomicrobium sp.
TTCTTCATCGTCGACTTCTCGTACCTGTCGGCGAACCTGCTGAAGATCCCGGCGGGCGGCTGGTTCCCGCTTCTCGTCGGCGCCATCGCCTTCACCTTCCTCACGACCTGGGCCAAGGGCCGCCAGCTGATGATAAGCCGCATGAACGAGGCCAGCCTGCCGATGGAAATCTTCATCAAGTCGGCCGCGCCAAGCGCCGCGCGGGTTCCAGGCACGGCCGTGTTCATGACCAGCTCCTCAAGCGGTGTCCCGCATGCGCTCCTGCACAATCTCAAGCACAACAAGGTTCTGCACGAGCGAGTCATCCTTCTGACCGTCAGGATCGAGGACGTCCCCTATGTCATGGAGGAAAGGCGCCTCGAGACGAGTGATTATGGTTCCGGATTCTACCGGGTGGTGCTCCGTTACGGATTCATGGAGGAGATCGACGTTCCCTCGGCGCTTGCGCAGCTGAAGGGCATCGGGAGCCAGTGCCGGATGATGGACACAAGCTTCTTCCTCGCGCGACAGACATTGCTTGCCTCCTCGCGCCCGGGAATGGCCATCTGGCGGGAGAAGCTGTTTGCGTGGATGCTTCGCAACGCCGAGAGCGCGATGGAGTTCTTCAAGCTCCCGACCAATCGCGTGGTGGAGCTTGGGAGCCAAGTGGAAATCTGAACCATCCGGCGCATCCGCGCATTGCCGCGTCATGGCCGAAACCATTTCCTGGATAGCGACGATCGCGACCATCGCCGCTGCGTTCATGACCGCTTCAAACCTTGGCTCGCGCGTGACCGGCTACGGATTTGTGATCTTCACGCTGGGCGCGCTTTGCTGGATCGCCGTTGGCGTGATGACCGGCCAGCCGGCACTCCTGTGGACCAATATCGTCCTCACCGGGCTGGACCTGTTCGGGATCTGGCGCTGGCTCGGCCGGCAAAGCAAGGTAGAGGAGGGGGCCCGCACGGCCTCCGAGGCAAGCGAAGTGACGCCCGGAGAGGCGCTGTTCCCGGTCTCCTTGCTCGCGCGCGCAGCAGTCGTCGCAAATGGCAAGGAATATGGGCATTCCATCGAGGCCATGGCAGGCTGCTCGAGCGGTCGGCTTGATTACCTCGTCGTTTCGCAAGGCGGAGTTGCCGGCGTCGGCGAAACGCTTCGTCGTCTGCCATGGAGGCTTGCAAAGGTGGATGGAGAAGCAGTGATCGTCGCTCTTGATCGCCGCCAGTTCGACGAGCTCCAGGAATTGCCGCGGGACGCGTGGCCGGCGCGCTGATCATCACCGCAAGGATCGGTGCGACCGATTTCGCCTGGCTCGACCAGCTTCGATCCGCTCATTATCCGCCCGAGCGGAACCAGGTGCCTGCGCATCTCACCCTGTTCCACGCGCTTCCTCCCTCGTCCGAGCGGGAAGTGCGGACGGCTCTTGCCCGCCGATCCTCCGACCCGCCGCCCCGGGCGACGATCGAGGGTCTGATGGATCTTGGCAGCGGCGTCGCCTTCCGCATCGTATCGGGGGACCTCGACCGTCTCCGGCGCGAGCTTGCGGACGAGTTCCACGGCCTTCTCAGCGCGCAGGACGGGCAGGGCTGGCAGCCGCACGTCACCATCCAGAACAAGGTGGCGAGGAAAGAAGCGCAACAGCTTCTCGCGAAGCTCCAGGGCCAATTTCGGCGGCGACCCCTCGCGATTTCAGGCCTTGGCCTGCATCGGTACCTCAACGGTCCCTGGAAGGAGCTTGCCTTCGTGAGCTTCAGGGGCAGCTAGGAGAGGTCGCCGATCCCGTTGCAGCTGAGATCAAAAGCGGCGAGCCCCGATTCAAGAACTGACGCAAGCATCGGCTGCTCCATGAGCTCATCGATCGCGCCGTCCGTCCCTTCGCCGACGAGATCCTGCGCTTCGGTCATCGCCTCGTCCCAGTCCGCAGCCTCGTAAGTCCCTTGTCCGACCCAGGAGAACGCGATGACTTCGGCAAGCTGGTCCTCGCCGAGATCCTCGAAAGCGGCCTTGAGTTCTTCCTCGACGCTGTCGTTGATGTCGTCCTCGAGAACAGAAAGCGTGCCTTCCTGCTCGTCGTCAACATTGTCGGGATCTTCGCCACTGTCATAGTCGCTCGCGGTCTGCGCTTCATACTCGCGCGCCCTAAGGATGATTCGACACAGCGTATCGAGCGGGGTCAACGGGTCCATCAAAGCCTCTTCCTGTTGCGGGCTCAACGAGAGCAGCCGTGAGGGGTTCCTCGCGTTGACCGACTGTTCGGCCGAACCTATATGCCGCGCCTCCGGCGCCTCTGATCGAGGCGAATCCGACGCTTTGGGGCGGAGTAGCTCAGCTGGTTAGAGCAGCGGAATCATAATCCGCGTGTCGGGGGTTCAAGTCCCTCCTCCGCTACCAAATCCATTATTGGGTGCAGGTTCGCCTGCGGTCCCTCCTTAGGGAGCCGCACCTAGGGATTCTATCCACAGCTTTCCTTGTCGCGAAAGCGCAACACCGGTTGCTGGAAACTAATTCAATTCTAGAAGGTTAACGTAAATGTAACGATTAACTAGGGGTTAGGCTTGCCGAGCCTTTCGTTCCTCCTCGTCTTGTCTTCGGACACTCCATGATCGGGGTCGCGCACCATTCGATCGTTGGCGATGCGACCGTGATTGTCGCGGCTATCGGAGCTGCGCCATCCGCGCCATTCACATGGGCGACGGCAAATCGCCGGTGGGTGATCGCAATCGCTGTTGCTGCAGCGCTTGCGACCGCCGTTGCGATAGGGATCTTGCGCCCGGGCAGCTTCGACAATCGAACAGTTCCAGGTGCCCAGAACGCTGGCCAGAAGCTTGGCGAGCGTGCCGCGGCAATTGGCAATAGCGTCGCCTCTCTGCTGGGCATTCGATCTCCAGGCGAGAGAATGGCTGGCGCGCTTGCAAGCCTCAAGCACAAGCGCCAGCCGATCCTGCACGAGCGTGCGCTTCCTAAGGTCCGGCCTCGGGCCGGCCCGCTTGCATCCGCCCTTATGCCCCCGCCGGCTGCGCCGGACGTCCTTCCGGCGCCAGCAACGCCTCTGTACAACGTCGTGGGCGGCCCGCCCGAAGGAGGGCCCGCGATCATTGCAAGCGGTGCGCCGCCCCTCGGGATCTTTCCCGGAGGTCCCGGCGCAATCATCGGTACGCCAGGCAGTCCCGGCACCCCAGGAACGCCAGGAACGCCGGGGACCCCGACGACACCCGGCACGCCGGGGGTCCCTGGTACACCTGGTACACCCGGCACCCCCTCGGGCGTGCCCGAGCCCGGGACATGGGCCATGATGCTGATCGGATTTGCCCTGATCGGAAGGTCATTCCGTCTTGAACGCCGTCTGACGCCGGGGGCGGTCACAAATTGAAGTGAGACGACTTGCCGTCGCCTCATCGCTGTGCGTCCTCGCATTGGCTCTCGCGGCCGCGTGGACATGGGCAAGATCGGCCCCGAGGAACGTCGCCTATCAAACGACGGCTGCGAGGAGCCAGGCGCATCCGCAGCACGCGTTCCATGTCCCCCGGGGCCGAGTGATCCTCAACCATACGCAGGAGAGCGAGGCGCTTGCGTCAGGTACGTTCGACCGTCCGGTTCGCTCGTTGCTGGCGATCTCCGCGCCGCTCGGCTTTGGCGACTATGTCTGGAACGAGACGGGCGTACCGGATGGGCCGACCTGGATCAGGGTGGATCTTCGCTCGCAGCTCATCTCCATATTTCGCGGAGAGCATGAGATCGGCACGGCCGTGATCGTCTATGGCGGGGACAACAAGGAGACGCCGGTCGGCAAGCTACGCATCCTTGCCAAGGCACGCGACCATCAATCGTCGATTTACGATGCGCCAATGCCCTACACACTAAGGCTCACCGGAGACGGCGTTTCGATCCATGGCAGCAGCGTTCGCTCGCGCGCTGCCACCCATGGCTGCATCGGCGTCCCGATTGCGTTCGCGAAACGCCTGTTTGATGCGGCACGCGTTGGCGACGAGGTCGTCATCGTGCCTGACGCTGGCCGCCACGTGTAAGCTCCTCGTTAACCTTAAGTCGTAACCCGGCCCAAAGCATATGCCGCGTAGCACCACCCCTTGAAAAGGGTGTGCCGTGCTGTTCGAAACCTCTCGTAAGATTGCTGCTGCAGCCTTGCTGGGACTGAGCCCGGTGCTCATCGGCGGCACAGCGACGCGCGCCGACTTCAATACGCGGCTCCTTGCAGCCCACAACGCCGAGCGCGCAGCGATCGGTGTTGCGCCCTTGTCCTGGAATGATCAGCTCGCCTCGGATGCCCGCGTCTGGGCAAGGGAGCTCGCTTCGACCGGACGGTTCGAACATTCGCCTGACCCCGCCGGGAAGGAACCGCAGGGCGAGAATCTCTGGGCAGGCACGCCGCGGGCGTTTTCGCCCGAAGCGATGGTGCATCTCTGGGCAGCCGAGAAGCGCGACTACCGGCCGGGTGTCTTCCCGAACAACAGCAAGTCAGGTGATGTCGAGAACGTTGGCCACTACACCCAGCTGATCTGGCGCTCCACCAACCAGGTTGGCTGCGCGACGGCCGTCGGCCAGAGCGAGGAAGTCCTCGTCTGCCGCTACAGCCGAGCCGGGAACGTCTACGGCGAGCGTCCGGCCTGATCGAAGGCGGCCGCGAGGTCGGCAATGAGATCGTCCGGATCTTCAAGGCCGACGTGGAGGCGGACCAGATTCTCGGCCGGGGGCGCCGAGACCGTACGATGGGGATCGGCGGGTAGGACGAGGCTCTCGAAGCCTCCCCAGCTGTAGCCGATGCCGAAAAGTTCGAGGCTGTCGATGAAGGCGGACCGCGTTGACCTGTCGCCGTCCTTCAGCTCGAAGCTGAATAGCCCCGACGCCCCCTCGAAATCGCGTTTCCAGAATTGATGGCCCGGGCAGTCGGCAAGGGCGGGGTGAAGGACTCGGCCGACTTGCGGCTGCTCTTTCAGCCAGTGCGCGATGCGTAGCGCGCTTTCCTGATGCCGGTTGAGGCGCAGGGCCATGGTTCTGATGCCGCGCGAAGCAAGCCACGCATCGTCGGGCGAGACGGCGTGCCCGAGGTCCCAGGCTCCGGTTTGCAGCTTTTCATAAAATTGCTCGGTCGCAGTCACGGACCCGAGCATGAGGTCAGCGTGACCTCCGACATATTTGGTGCCGGCCAGGATCGCGACGTCGACACCCGCCTTGATGGCCGGGAAAAAGAGCGGAG
>DATMHD010000214.1:0-3151 GCA_035555075.1 Sphingomicrobium sp.
CCATGCGGTGCCTGACGCGGGCGGATTGCCGCCCGGCGCAAAGGCGCTGAGCGTCACCTCGGCCGACGGTCACGTCCTCAAGGGCGTTCATGTCCCTCCGGAGAAGGGCAAGTCGAGCCGTATCCTGATCCTCGGCTTTGGCGGAAATGCCTGGAACGGGCAGGACGTCGCCGAATATCTGCACGAGCTTTTTCCCGCGGAGGACGTCATTGTCTTCCACTATCGGGGCTATCCGCCATCCAGCGGAGCCCCTTCCGCCCAGGCGCTTATTGCCGATGCCCCCATTGTCCATGATGCCGCGGTCGAACTCGTTCGGCCCGACCAGGTGATCGCGGTGGGATTCAGCATCGGCACCGGCGTTGCAGCAACGCTTGCCGGCAAACGTGAACTGGATGGTCTCATCCTGGTGACGCCCTTCGATTCGCTAAGGGCTGTCGCAGCGAGCATGTATCCCTGGCTCCCGATCGGGCCATTCTTCAACCACGAGATCGACGCTCTGGCACCGCTGAGGGACGCGCCGGTGCGGGTGGCGGTCATCGCAGCGGAAGACGACGAAATCATCCCTGCGGAGCGGACGGACGCCCTTCGGGAAGCTCTCCCCAACCTCGTCTTCGACCGGACCATCAAGGATGCCGGCCACAACGACATCTACGCGCGCTCGGATTTCCAGGACGCCATGCACGAGGCGCTCGGAGCGATCCTCAAGACCCGAAGCAGCTGACCCTGATCATTGATCCGGCTGGCTCGTGCAGGAGGATTTCTTCCGGGGCGGCGGAAGCTCGCCGGTATCCTTCCCGACTTTCGCCGAAGGATGCGCGGGTGCTGCGTCGGTGGACTTGCCAGAGCAGGTTGCATTGGCGCTGGCGGCGTCCTTGGGCGCTTCCGCTGGCGCCTGCGAGGTCGAGGGTTCATCGGGCTTGGCCGCCGGCGGTGCCGGCGGGGCTTGCGCAGGCTCCGATCCCGGCGCCGTCTGGGCGGGCTGCGCGGGTTGAGCTGCATTCGCCAATGCTGGCGCGAGCAAGAAGATGCCGGCGGTCGCAAGTGCCAGTTTCTTCATTCGGGATCCCCTCCTGTTGATCGTCCACGAAACTGGACGAGGCTCCGCCCGATCAAACGTCCCGCAAAAAGTTCATGTTCCGCGCGCCATCGCGGAAGAGAGGGGCCTTGTCCTGGCCCTTGGGCCCTCCAGTTCGTCGGCCAGAGGCACAGCTCGCGCACTATCCTGGGACATGGTAAGGTTACCGCCTGCCGCAACGGCCCTTGCTAGTCAGCCGGCCTCAATCCATATTCTTGATTATAAAGGACCTCTCGGCGCAGGGGCGGCGTTAACCGACCCGCAGAGTTGATTGTGTCATAAAGCGGGCTAGCATGCCCATTAGAGGACGGCCGTTGGCCGAGATGCAAGGACAGGAATGACCAAGCTTTCAGGCGGCGACAGCAAGAGCACTCTTTACTGCTCCTTTTGCGGCAAGTCGCAGCACGAGGTCCGCAAGCTGATTGCCGGCCCGACCGTGTTCATCTGCGACGAGTGTGTCGAGCTTTGCAATGACATCATCCGCGAGGAATCGAAGTCGGCGCTGGTGAAGACCCGCGACGGCGTTCCGACTCCGTCCGAGATCTGCAAGGTCCTCGATGATTATGTGATCGGCCAGGACCGTGCCAAGCGCGTGCTCTCCGTCGCGGTCCATAACCATTACAAGCGCCTTTCGCACGGCGCCAAGTCCGGCAATGATGTCGAGCTCGCCAAATCGAACATCCTTCTGATCGGCCCGACGGGCTGCGGAAAGACACTGCTCGCACAGACTCTCGCGCGGATCCTCGACGTTCCGTTCACCATGGCTGACGCGACCACCCTCACGGAAGCGGGCTACGTCGGCGAAGACGTTGAGAACATCATCCTCAAGCTGCTTCAGGCCTCCGATTACAATGTCGAGAAGGCGCAGCGCGGGATCGTCTATATCGACGAGATCGACAAGATCAGCCGCAAGTCCGACAATCCCTCGATCACGCGCGATGTGTCGGGCGAGGGCGTCCAGCAGGCGCTCCTGAAACTGATGGAAGGAACCACGGCTTCCGTCCCGCCGCAGGGCGGCCGAAAGCATCCGCAGCAGGAATTCCTGCAGGTCGACACGACCAACATCCTGTTCATCTGCGGCGGTGCCTTTGCGGGCCTCGAGAAGATCATCTCCGATCGGATGCAGGGCAAGTCGATGGGCTTTGGCGCCCACGTCGCAGCCCCGGACGAGCGAAAGACGGGCGAGATCCTGAAGCATTGCGAGCCCGAGGACCTGCTGAAGTTCGGGCTGATTCCTGAATTCGTCGGCCGCCTCCCGGTGATCGCAACCCTGCTCGACCTTGATGAGACGGCATTGGTGAAGATCCTCGTCGAGCCGAAGAACGCGCTCGTGAAGCAATATGCCAAGCTGTTCGACATGGAGGATGTCCAGCTCGAGTTCACCGACGACGCGCTGCACTCGGTCGCGAAGAAGGCGATCGACCGGAAGACCGGCGCGCGCGGCCTCCGCTCGATCCTCGAAGGCATCCTGCTCGACACGATGTTCGACCTTCCCTCGATGGACGGAGTCGACGAAGTCCATGTCGACGGGGATGTCGTTGAGGGCCGCAAGGATCCGGTCCGCGTCTATGCCAAGAAGGACAAGACGGGCGACGCCGCCTGATCAGCCGATCCTCATCAACCCCGGGATGAGCGCCGGCGTGGATCGCCGGTAAGGCTCAATACGGCTTAGGTCAGTGCCCCCGGACCGCAGCCGCGAGCTGCGTGCCGAACCGCTCCATCAGATGCTCGTCGCGGCCATAGTGATCGGGCATGAACTGAACGCCGTTCGCCGTGGGCTGGGCGGTGAGGTAGGTCATGTACACGGGGATTGGCTGCGGCAGGTCGACTTCGTCCTCCACTTTGGGGTTCTTCCCCTGGGGAACCACACCCTCGAACAGGAACCGTGCGAGGCGCTTGTAGTCCTCGACCCGGACACAGCCATTGCTGATCCACAGCTCGTTCTTGGTGAAGTGATCGCGCTCCGGCGTGTCGTGCAAGTAAATGCCGAAGTAATTCGGCAGCATGAACTTCATGTTTCGCATGGAGTTCGCCGGCGACGGCAATCGGCGGAGGCGCACGTCCTGGCGACCATCA
>DATMHD010000215.1:0-3266 GCA_035555075.1 Sphingomicrobium sp.
AAGTTGCTGCGTGATCGTGCTTCCACCCTGCCGCACCCCGCCGCCTCGCATGTCCGCAACGAACGCTCGGCCCATCCCGCGAGGGTCTATGCCCCAGTGCCGATAGAAACGGCGGTCCTCGATCGCGACGAATGCGGCCGGCGTGAGGGGATT
This sequence comes from Sphingomicrobium sp., assembly GCA_035555075.1. Taxonomy (GTDB): domain Bacteria; phylum Pseudomonadota; class Alphaproteobacteria; order Sphingomonadales; family Sphingomonadaceae; genus Sphingomicrobium. The sequence continues at coordinate 154 of DATMHD010000215.1, forward strand.
GAGCTTCGTGACATCAACGGGCGCCTCCTTGATCGCCCCCCGAAGCGCGATCGGATGACCGTCATCGCTCACCAACAGAAGCGCGGGGTCAGAAAGGGGCTCCAGCGCCCTGGACAACGGCGCCGTGATCACGAGCCAGACGAGAGTGGCGGCCACGATCGCAGCAAGTGTGTAGAGGACAAAAGGCCATCGACGCCGTCTTGTTCTCTCCTGGCCCGGAGGCTCGTTCGACAGCGTCGCGCCGGACCCGAATGGATCGGGAAGCTCCTCGACGGGAACGCCGCCCCTAGTCCAGATGTCGTCCTTTTCAGCGAGCCTCATATCTCAGCCGTACTCACGTAACTGACTTACTCAACTAATACAGCTTGGAGCCAATATCCAGTGCTTGCTGAATGGGGCGTTGCCGGTAAATCGGCGTGGATGCGGCGCCTGTTCGCCTTACTGCTGTTGCCCGCGCTGGCGCTGGTTCCCGCTTCGTGTCGGGAGCAGCCCAAAGGCGCGCTGAAGGCGGTCGTCATCGGGGATGCGCCGCGCCTTCGGGATCCTTCGCTCGGGCCTCTTCCGCCATCCGACAGCGTCCTTCTGGCAAGCGTCGCCCAAGGGCTGGTCCGCTTCGATTCCAACGGAAATATCGTGCCCGGACTCGCCGAGCGCTGGAACGTCAGCGAGGACGGGCTTAGCTACATCTTCCGGATCGCATCGGCGAAATGGCCGGACGGCGAACAAATCACGGCCCAGCAGGTCGCGCGCCTGCTGAAGCGCCAGCTTGCCGAGCGCAGCCGTAATCCACTGAAGGACTCCCTTGGCGCGATCGAAGACGTTGTCGCGATGACGGACCGCGTGATCGAGATCCAGCTCGTGGCGCCGCGTCCCACGCTCCTCTCGATACTGGCCCAGCCCGAGCTTGCAATTCTTCGCGGAAGCCGCGGGACCGGTCCGTTCGTCGCCATCTCGACAGGTGGTCGTGGCGGCGAGGTGCACCTTAGCCGCGTAATCAGCAGCGGCGATGAAGAGCAGCCGCAGCATGAGGAAGTGCTGCTTGCGGCAGCGTCGGCGAGCGAGGCCATCAAGGACTTCGCTGCCTCGAGGAACGACCTTGTCCTTGGCGGCACTTTCGCGGATCTCCCGCTGACCCGCCAGGCGCAGCTTCCGCGCGGCGCGCTGAGGTTCGATCCGGCCTCTGGCCTGTTCGGTCTGGTGCCGCTGCGCGCCGGGGGACCTCTCGACAAACCAGAGATCCGGCAGCTTCTTGCGCAGGCCATCGACCGTGAGAATTTGATCGCTGGTCTCGGGGTCCCGGGACTTGCCCCGCGCGCAACGCTCCTCGAGCCCGGCCTCGACGGGATGCCGCAGCCGGTGGCGCCCGCATGGGCCAACACCCCTCTTGGCGACCGGGTCATGGCCCTTCGGAGCGAGGCCGGCAAGCTCCTGGGCAAAAGCACTGCGCCCGTCAGCGTCTTTCTGCCGACAGGCCCCGGCGCCGACCTTCTGTTTCAGGATATCCAGCGCGACTGGGGAGCGATCGGTCTGACCGTCGAGAGAAGCGAGAATCTTGCCCGTGCGGACTTTGTTCTCATCGATGAGGTCGCCCCATCGACCTCCGCGTCCTGGTTCATTCGGCGTTTCCGCTGCGACGTCGCCCCAATCTGCGATCCGCAGGCAGATGAGCTGATGGAGGCCGCGCGTCAGTCGCCCGTGCCTGCGCAACGCTATGCGCTGCTTGCCCAGGCGGCCACACGCGTCGACGATGCACAGCTTTTCATTCCCCTCACCGCGCCCGTCCGCTGGTCACTCGTATCTGCCCGCATCCAGGGTTTCTCCGGGAACCGTTACGCTCGCCACACGCTCACTGGCCTTGAACAACAGCCCGGGTCAGACTGAGAATGGCGACGAGCGATCAGCGGTTGAACCTGCCCAAGATGGATTCCGATCCGGAGTCCGTCCGGCAGCGCGTCGAAGCCATGGAGCGACTGCTCGAACATCTGTTCATCATTCCGGGCACCCGCCGCGACATCGGTCTCGATGTCATTCTCGATCTCGTGCCGGTCGTGGGTGACATCGCCGCGGCGGCACTTGGCGCCTACATCGTCTGGGAAGCCAAGAACCTTGGAATGTCGAAGCTGCAAATGGCCAGGATGAGCGGGAATGTCGGGCTGAACTGGCTCCTCGGGCTTTTCTCCGTTGTGCCAGTCATTGGTGTGCTTCCGACGCTTTTCTTCCGGTCCAACACCCGCAATCTCAAGATCATCAAGAAGCATCTCGAGAAGCACCACCCTCGGGCAGCGGCGATCGAAGGAACCGCAACACGCGTGGATTGATCCAGTCTCGGGCGATGCTCCTCGAACGACCGGGCGAGCCGCTGCGCGAAGTTACGAGGGATATCGAGGAGCCCTCGGGGACCGATCTTCTGATCGAGGTTTCCGCCTGCGGCATGTGTCGCACGGATCTGCATATCGTCAATGGCGAGATCCGCGGCAGGCTCCCCATTGTTCCTGGTCACGAGATTGTTGGTCGTATCGTCGCCACCGGTCCGGCCGCACCGGCATTTTCCATCGGTGAACGCATCGGAGTGCCCTGGCTCGGCGGCACCGATGGCTCCTGCTCCTACTGCAGGGACGGGAGGGAGAACCTGTGCGATCGTCCTACCTTCACCGGCTTCAATCGCGATGGTGGCTACGCAAGTCACGTTCTTGCCGATTCCCGCTTTTGCGTCAGCATTCCGGAGAAATTCGGAGACGTGGAAGCTACCCCTCTCCTTTGCGCCGGACTCATCGGCTACCGCGCCTTGAAGTTCGCAAGGGGCGCCGAACGTCTGGGTCTCTATGGCTTCGGCGCTGCTGCGCACATCCTTGCCCAGATCGCCTCTTTCCAGGGCCGGCGCACGTTTGCCTTCACACGGGAGGGCGATCTTCGAGGCCAGCAATTTGCGCGGGACCTTGGCTGCGCCTGGGCCGGCAGTTCAAGGGAGGACGCCCCCGAAGCACTCGATGCGGCGATCATTTTCGCGCCGGTCGGCGACCTTGTCCCCAAGGCACTAAGACAGGTGCGAAAAGGCGGCCGAGTGATTTGAGCGGGAATTCACATGAGCGACATTCCCGGTTTTCCATACGAGA
>DATMHD010000216.1:0-11197 GCA_035555075.1 Sphingomicrobium sp.
CTGGACATGAGCCCAGTGATAGATATCGATCGCTGCCGCGACGGCCTTTGTTCGGGGATCCGTCAACGTCGCATCACTGCGCAGGATCTCGCGCACGCTCGGCGGCATCAGCTCGATGAGACGGTCGCAATCGCGAAGCCAAATGTTTGTCGAGATCGCTGGCGACGACAGGATGAGGCTCGCCATCCGCTCGGATAACACTGCATATTCGAGCGCAATCACCGAGCCCCAGCTCGTTCCAAGGACATGCCAGCAATCGATGTCCAGAGCCGACGCAATGTCTTCGAGCTCTTCAACGAAGCGATTGATGTGCCAGTTGGAGGGATTGTCCGGATGGTCGGAAAGTCCGCTGTCGAGCTGGTCGTAAAGGATGACCGCGCGTTCGTCGGCAAGCGCCGTCGCGTTGAGGAAATACCAGTGCGAGCTTCCAGGACCGCCATGGATGAGGACAATCGGCGGCTTCCCGCCCTTGAGGTTCCCATTGACGCGTACGTAGACCTTGCCGCCCGGGACGCGGATCATCCGCGAGAAATCCGGCTCCAGCCGCGCTCCTGTCGCAAGCTTTGCCGACCCTGACGGGCGTCCGGTGAAGAGGGAATCCGGCGAAACGCCTTCCATGATGGTCACGTCCTTGGTCATCAGCGTCGGGATGTCTTTCCGTGCCTTTCACGGGACGCGGGACGCCCCGGAAAATGCCCGATGTCACTCGCGACCCGGATGCCGATGGAATCATCGACGGCGTCAGGTGAGTAACGCATCCGCTCGGCAGCGCGGAGTTGCGTTGGCATGGTCCCCCAGGATCCACCCCGGACCATGCGCTTGCTGCAATCGCCATCGACGCTCGAACCGTCGCTGCGCATGGAGGCGTAGGAAGGCGTCGCGCAATCCTCCAGCCATTCGCCAAGGTTTCCGATCATGTCGAAGATCCCGAAATGGTTGGGAGCAAAGGAACCGACGGGCGCCGTGTTGACGAAACCGTCGCTGCAGGCGGCATAGGGATTGGCTTCATCCCTATAGAGATTGCCCTTTTGCTCGAGAGCAGTCTCGTCGAACCCGTTCATGAAGGTGCAACCCTTGTGGGGCGTTGCTCCCCACGGATAGGCCGTCGTGGTGGCGGCCCGTGCGACATATTCCCATTCGGCTTCCCGAAGGAGCCGGTAGCGGCGTCCGGTCGCCGCGCTCAGCCATGCAACATAGGCCTTTGCGTCATGCCAGCTGACGCAGGCCGCCGGATGATCTGCGCTCTGGTGAAATCCTGGATCATGGAAATCGGTCTTGTCGTCAGGTGCCCAATCGCCTGGATGCCGGCGATCGGTCATGCAGCCACCTTTGGCTGCGCGGCCGGCCCGTTTGAGGAACAAGGCAAATTGCCGGCGCGTGATCTCGAACCTTCCAACGGCAATCGATCCGACATGGATGCGGCGCTGCGGACCCTCGTCGCTGGCTCTTCCGGGCTCGCCCGCGGGCGAGCCGATCACGAAGCTGCCCGCCGGCGTGACGATCATCTCCGGACAGTCAGCACAGTCGCGGAAGATCATGCCGGGAGCCATGCTGCGTTCGCGAGGGGAAGCCTCGGCCGAGACAATGGGCAGAGATATGAGGCCGATCGTCCCGACCGTCATGACGAGCATCGAGATCAGCGGCCGCCGCATGTTCACCGCGTGCCGAACGCCGAGGCGATTTCGTGATGTTCGACGGTCTCCGGGAAATCGACCAGGAAGTCCCGATCGAACTCGTAATATTTCGCAGTCGTGACACTCTCGCCCGCAAACTCGCGGATGGCGTCAAGATCACGCCAGAGGGTCACCATGGTGACCTCCGTAAGATCGCCCTGTTCGCGGCGGAGGCACCAGACTCCAAAATTCCCCACGCAACTCTGGTAATCGGGTGCAGCGATGTCGCGCATCAGGTCGAAATAACGGTCGGCCTTCGCGCAGGGGACGTGACCACGCCAGATCCGTGCAATCATGTGGGACTCTCCAAAGTGAACCGATCATCTCAGCAACGGAGCCGAAGATGCTGGTGTCGCGAGCGACGCATGCGAATCCGTAACGAGGGGGCTCGCCTGCATCGGCCGCGACTGGATCAGGTCCAGAAGGAGACCTCATCCAATGGGAACATAGGTGTGAAGCTCCGCTCGAGAACTGGCGTGAATGACAATGTACAGGAACATCGTGCCATTCGGACGATGTTGCAGTGTGCGACGCGGGTCCCGATCATCACGCGGCGACGCTCGCGGCCTGATGCCCCCCTGCCTTTTCAGCGAGCAGATAATGAAGATCGTAAAAGCCGATGGGCCCTTGCGCGATCGCCTTCAGGCCAGCCGAAGCGATCGCGGCAGCCTCGCCGCTAAGATCGAAGCGGCGATGCACGTGGAGGTGCCCGAAGAGGCTGTGCTTTGCCTCGGGACTTCCGCCGAAGTCGACCAGCAGCAACCTTCCTCCGGGTTGGAGAAGGCGCGCCATCTCCTCGTAGCAGGCTCGCCTCTGGGCTTCGGGGAGGCAGTGGATCACTGTCGTACTGATGACGACGTCGAACGCACCGCTCTGTAGCGGAAGCTTCTGGGCGGGAGCTTCGATGAATTCGATCGACGCTCGATGCTTCCATGCCTTCACCCTTGCCCGGGCGATCATCTCCTTTGAAGCGTCGACGCCGACGACCCGTCCCTTCGACCCGACGAGCGCCTTTGCACTGATCGCGAGCGTTCCTGTTCCGCAGCCGACGTCGAGCACGTGATTTCCCCGGACAAGACCGGCGAGATCGAGAACGCGCGACCGATAGCGCTCCTCCCCGCGTCCCCAGACGATCCGGAGCAGCAGATCGTAGGCACGGGGCCAATGAAAGACGATTCCGTCGGTCTTCGGATGGATGCTCATCGTTCGGCTCCTGCAGGTTCGCGACCGAACGAAGCGCGTCGGGCGCGCAGATTGAGAGCGATCGCGAAGTGGACAAACATGAGTGCCGGGACGATCGCTGAAGGAACGAGAAGCCAGGGAAGGCCCGCGAACGCGGGATGCGCCGGAACATCCGTGAAGAGCTGGAAAGGTGCGCCGGCGGTCGACAGGAACGCCAGCGACACGGCGACGAGGAGGTCGATCAGCCCGTAGATATTCCAGGCTGCCACCGCCTGGCGGTTGAGCGGTGCGCCATTCGCGGTCCTCAGGAGGAAGACAGCGGCGATTGCTCCAGTGATCATGTCGCCGACGGCGGCCACAGGCGCGAATGGCCAGCCAAGGCGCCCGTAGGAATAGAGGAGCAGGAAGAAAAAACCGCCGAGACGCCAGGCGTTGAGTGCGATCAGAAATTCGACGCGCGTTCCCGCGGCAGCCTGGCGAAACGCCGGAGCAAGAATCCAGGTCAACCCAAAAACGGACAGCGAAAAGGCGAAGAGGATCACGTTCAGCGGCACCGGGAGATCAAGGTTGATCGCCGCTCCTGCAAGTGCACCGCCGCCGAGCAGCCAGCCCGCAATTCCAGCCGACACGGGAGCCAGCGCATGAAGCTGCTCAGCCCGGACCATCATCACGTGAATGATCGTCGCCGCATATCCCAGCAGGAAAAATACTCCGACGAGATCGAGTAGCATTGGCCAGCCCTTGATTGGAACATGGAGTTCGCTATCGAACAGTCTGTCTGGTATCCAGAATATGGTGCAAAGGATTGTTCGTTAGTGGACGAAAGGGCGGCAATGTCCGGTAAAAGCGTTCAAACCGGCAGCAGCACCGACCGTCGGTCGGCGCGCACCAGGCGCATGCTCCACCAGGCGCTCATGCAGCTGATCGTGAGCAAGGATTATGAGTCGATCACGGTCCAGGACCTCATCGACGAAGCCGACATCGGTCGGTCGACATTCTATGCCCATTATGCCGGCAAGGATGATCTGTTGCGGCAGGGCTTTGAACATTTGCGAGCGGAGCTCGGAAGCGCGGAAAAGCCGGGCGGCGTTTCCGAACCGCTCGCCTTCAGCGCCGCCATGTTCGTTCACGCCGAGCGCTACAAAGACATCTATCGTGCGCTGGTCGGCAGCCGCGGCAATGGAATCGTCCTTGCCGAGATCCGGAAGGTGCTGCTTGACCGCGTCTTGAAGGACCTTGGCAATTTCGCTGCGCCCGACGTTCCAAAGGAACTGATGGCACGCTTCCTCGTGGACTCGTTCCAGTCGGTACTGACCTGGTGGCTCGAGCGCCGCCCCAAGCTTAGCGCCGGCGAAATCGACACGATCTTCAGGAACATGCTCGGACCGACGCTGCGTTCAGTCTCCGGATCAGCTGCACATCGATGATCAACAAGAGCCCGTTCAGTGCCGCGCGCCGTGCCCCCCGCTTTCGCGCGATACCGGGCGCCTGAGGAAACTTAGCTCCCTCGCTGCCGTTGCAGCAACTGCGGCAAGGTCGGGGGTTGTCGAAACAAGATCGAAACCCTGAGCAAGCCGCTGGCTTGCGATTTTTGCAGGACCGCCGAAGATTCCCGCGCGGCGGCCAAGTGACCAGGTCCGCCCGCGAATTGCCGTGACAGCAAGTTCAAGATCGGCGTCGGCGGAATCCTTGCTCGACTGGGCGGCGGCGCCAAGTGCGAGCGCGAGATCGGCAGGCCCCACAAAGACGCCATCAAGCCCGTCGGTCGTCGCAATCTCCTCGAGCGCGTCAAGCCCCTTGACCGTCTCGATCATCGCCAGGGTGACGATGCTCATCGCCGCCTTTTGAGGATAATCCTCGCCGAAGCGCCATCTTGGACGACGCGGTCCAACCGAGCGCGTCCCGTGGGGCGGATAGCGTACGGCCGAGACCAGGGTCTCGGCCATTCTCCTGGTTTCCACCATCGGGACGATGATCCCGGTCACACCAAGATCAATGAGCTTCCCGACGAGCGCATGATCGAGGGATGGAACGCGAACGAACGGTTCCGCTCCCCGAAGTTCGATAACGGCCGCAAGACCGATCGCATCCTCAAGCGTGGTTGCGCTGTGCTGCATGTCGATGATGACGCAGTCCACGCCTGAAGCGGCGAGTGCTTCGCCAATCAGCGGACAGGAGCTTGTCATCCAGCCAGAGATTGCAGGACAGGCTTCGCGCCAGCGTTCGCGGACCTGGTTGACCGACATGTCCTTAAGCATTCAAAAATCGTCCTTCAGTCGCCTGAGGTCTGCAAAGGCGTCGACCGCGGACAGGTTCGGCCTCAGGAACGGAGCGCGAAGGAACGGATTTGTCTCGAGTTCATCCTTGATCGTTGTCGGCACGGTCGGAAGACCGAGCGCGCGGAGGCTCGCAACATCCCGGGCGCGTTTTGCGACTGCAGGATCATCGTCGACCAGGAGCGCGAACCTGCTGTTCGCTTGCGTATATTCGTGCGCGCAATAGACGATCGTCTCGAGCGGCAATCCGGCAAGCTCCTGGAGGCTGTCCCACATCTGCTCGGCTGTCCCTTCAAAGAGCCTGCCGCAGCCCATTGCGAACAAGGTGTCGCCGACAAACACCATCGATGAGTGCGGGTCATAGTAGGATACATGGCCCTCGGTATGTCCTCCCGTGTCGAGGACATGGAGCCGCGTTCGTCCAAGCGTGCAGATTTCGCCTGGCCGGATCACCCAGTCCGGCGTTGACACGCGGCTGACTTCCTGCGGTGCGACAATCAGTGCACCGGTCGCCTTCCTCAGCACCTCGTTGCCGCCCGCATGATCCCCATGCCAGTGCGTGTTGATGATGAGGTCGAGCTTCCAGCCCCGAAGCTCGAGCTCGACAAGGATCCGCTCGGGGTCGGGTGTATCGACACAGCCGACCTTACCCGTTGCCTCGTCCTTCAGAAGGAAGCCGTAATTATCCTCAAGGCAGGGAAACTGGTGAACGAGGAGGCTCATGAGCGTGGGCTCCCGCGTCTTTCAGAGGATCTCGTTGAACTCGAGCACGTTGCGATCGGGATCGCGGATGAAGCACACCTTCCTCCGGCCGTTGCCGAAGATGCTTGGCCCTTCGGTTATGGCGATCCCCTCCTCGGCTAGCCACCCGACCAGCCCGTCGAGATCATCGACGATGAACGCGGCATGCGTGTAGCCGGGGCGCTTCTCCTCGACATCCATGAGGATGTTGCCCTCCTTGCCAGCGACACCATTGTAGATGAGGTGGATCCGGACGCCCGCGTCGTTGACGAGCCCGCGGGCCCTGCTTTGCGGGGATTCCTCGGAAGGGTCGGCGCGAAACCCCAGCTTCTCATAGAAGGTCTGCGCGAGCTTGAGATCGGTGACGCGAAGGCCGACATGGTCGAAGTGCTCGATGCTGAACATCGCACCCCTCCTCCTAGTTGATGATGCCGCGATAGAATTGGGAATGATCATGCTCGAAGGCGGGATCGGCCCGCGAGGTCAGAAGCTCGCGCCGGGGAGGCTCGAGGAACCAGATCTCCTTGTCGCTCGCGCCTTCGTACCAGCGGATATTGAAGGCGCAGAGCGGCGCGAAGAAATAGAGTTCGGCATAAGACGGGAGGTTGTCCCTGATCCACCAGGCGAGCGGGCGATAGTCGCCGCTCTTCTCGTAATGATCGAGGTAGGCAGGGATGAAGATCGTTGCCGTCGCGCCTAGATTGCCGGCGGCATCAGGGCGATCCCAGATATGCCGCGCCGCGTTCATCTCGTTGTCAGTGCACCAGCAGGCCGTGTCACCCGCCCTGAAGCGCTCGTTGCAATAGCCATTGAGAAGCGGCGACCGATAGGCACTCCGGATTGAGACTTTCCCGAACTTCTCGTGAAGCGGCTCGAGGATTTCCCCGGCGAAGCGGCGGCCGACTTCCAGCGCGAGCTCCGGATCCTCGGGGATGTTGGGAACGCCGTGGACGTTCGACACCTCGGAATAGAGCATCTCGCGCATGAAGAAGTGCCTCGAGAGGCGCGTCCGGCCATAATCGTCGAGGGCAGAGACAGTCGACAGACCCGGCATGGAAGGCGAGTTATCCTCTTTCCTTTTCCGGAATAAGACGCGAACCTGGTAACCTGACATTCCGGCAAGCGGAATGATAAGACGGTTGAAGAATGGATCGGCTGACCGAGCTTCGCACCTTCCTCGCCGTGGTCGATCACGGGAGCTTCGCCGCTGCTGCACGAAGCCTCCGCCGCTCGCCGCCGACCATCACCCGCATCGTTGCGGAGTTCGAAGGGCGCCTTGGCGTCCGGCTGTTCGACCGGAGCTCGCGAAGGTGCACTCCGACCGAGGTTGCCCGCCGTCTTGCGGAAGCCTCCCGAAATCTCCTTGCCGACTATGATGCGGCACTTGGCGATGCGAGCGGTCAGGCGCTCGAGCCAAGGGGCACGCTTCGGGTGACTGCGCCCTATGTCTTCGGGCGCGAGCATGTCGCTCCGCTCATCCTCGATTTTGTCGAGGCTTACCCGGAAATCACCTGCGAACTCGACCTTTCAGACCGTCAGCTGGACCTCGTCGAGGACATGTTCGACGTCGCCCTTCGCATCGGCCCGATCTCCGACCTCGACCTCAAGGCAAGGAAAGTCGGCTTCGTGAGGCAGGTAATCGCCGCAAGCCCTGCTTATCTGAGGCTGCACGGCGAACCCGCCTCCCCTTCGGACCTTGGCAATCACCGGATCATCCAGCAGGGTCCAAGCTCAACCCGTCCATGGCAATTGCGCGATGCTTCGGGACGGCGGCTGGCGATCCCCATGAGAGCGCGCTTCACGGTCAACCAGGCCGACGCTGCGATTGCTGCGGCGCGCGAGGGCCGCGGTCTCGTCTCGGCTCTCTCCTACCAGGTCTTCAATGACCTCAAGTCAGGCGCGCTCGCGCTAGTCCTCGAGCGCTTCGAGCCTGAACCCCTCGCCGTTCACCTCGTCTGGCCAGAAGGCCGCGACAGGCTCCTTCGCGTCCGGATGCTGATCGATTATCTGGCGCCGCGGCTCCAGGATCTCGCCATGCTGCGGCCGTGAAGCCTTCGTCCCGGGGATCGTCGAGACTCGCTCCCGACCTCACGAGGTTGGTGCCCCGAGCGAGTCCCGGATTCAGCACTAGCACCCCATCGTCATCAGGGACTGATGTAGATCAGGAGAAACGCGGAATTCACGGGCGGACGTGAGACCGTCCCTGCAGTGATGCGCCCATACCCTCGACTTCAATGCGCGGCAGTTCCCTCAAAAGACACCGGCAGTGCGGCGAACCGCGCAACGCCGTTCTTTCGCGTTCGTTTTCAGTTCCGAGCGGGTCAGCAGGAGATTCGGGAAAATGCCGTACGCCAAGGCTCGCGATGGGTGCATGCTCTACTACAAGGATTGGGGGCGCGGCGATCCGATCGTCCTCCTCCATGGCTGGCCGCTTTCCGCCGACACCTGGGATTTCGCGGCAATGAAGCTGGCCGAAGCCGGGCACCGGTGCATATTCCCTGACCGGCGCGGCTTTGGCCGCTCCGACCAGCCGTGGGACGGCTATGATTATGACACGTTCACCGACGACGTGGCGGCGGTCCTCGAAGATGCGGGCGTCCACGAAAGAGTGAGCCTCGTGGGCTTCTCCATGGGCGGCGGCGAGGTCGCACGTTTCCTCACCAAGCAGGGCCGAAACCGCGTCAACAAAGCCGTGCTTGCAAGCTCGATCGTCCCTGATGTCGCAAAAAGCGATGCCAATCCTCATGGAGTCCCAAAGGACCAGCTCCAGCAGATGGTGGACAAGATCACGAAGGATCGCGCGGCCTTCATGCATGATTTCTTCAAGACGTTCTTCGGGGTGGGACTGGTCTCGTCACCAGTCAGCGACCAGGTGCTGATGAATGCCTGGCGCCAGTCGATGCAGGCGGGCTTACGGCCAACGCTTGCTGCTGCGAAGGCCTTCTCCTTCACCGACTTCACGCCTGACCTCAAGAGTTTCGATGGGGTCCCCACCCTCTGCATCCACGGAACATCGGACGAAACGGTCCCGATCGAAGCGACGGGCGACGTGGTCGCAAGGGAGATACCCGGCGCCAAGTTCATCAAATATGAAGGGAGCGCCCACGGGATCTTCGAAAGCGACAGAGACCGCTTCTGCGACGACCTTGTGGCCTTCCTCGGAGGCGACATGGACCGGATCGACCGCGAGGCCGAACGGCGCGTCGAGGACCGCGAGGTCGAGCGCACCTACTGATAGCGCTCGCGGACAATGCGACGATTGAAGCTTTGGACGCGCAGCCGATCACCCGCGACGGGCAATGATAAGGAAGCGGCGCGCTTAGGCGGCTAGAGCAAGCGCGCCCGAAGCGCGGCGGCGCCTCAAAGTCAGACCGATGGCGCCAAAGCCGATGAGCATCATGGCCCAGGTCGCGGGCTCGGGGACTGCGCCGCCGACCGAATTGTACGACATGTTCTGGAAGCGGACGCCCGCGCCGTCATTGTTGTTGAAGAAGGTCAGACCCTTGAACGTGCCAAGCCCGCTCAGATTGTAGACGTTGTAGTTCGAAAGCATGGTGATCGTTGTCGATCCGGTGAGCACCCCAAAAGCATCGAAAGCCCGGACGTCGATCGTGCTGCCGGCGTCCGACGAACCCATGGTGAAGGTGAAGCTGTCCGCAAGCGTGTCCAGGAGCACGGAAAGCGGTCCCTGGTTGTCGGGCTGGGAGAGGAGCGAATTGGAGTCGGGCGATACACCGGGGTTGAAGTCCGCGACGAAGATCGTGCCGGCGGCCGTGAGGCTGAGCGGTCCCGTCGGAGAGCCGCTGATCCCGGTCGCACCCGAAACCGTCTGCCCGGTAAAGGTCTGGGAGAAGCTCCCGCCCGGAGCAACGATCGTCGTTCCGGAAGTCGCACCGCTCAAATCGATGTTCGTTGTAGTCGCCAGCGCCGGAGACGCGAGAGTTGCTGCTGCAATGGCAATGACGAACGCTGGCTTCCTCATGGATCAGGCCCCTTGACCGGACGGCTTGCCGGAAGGCCGCCTCATCGCACGATTAATAAATCGTTTACAACCTGATTGGTGGCACTGGTTAATTGCCCATGGCAAAGTCACCCAGGCGAAACTGAGACGACTGCCTATTGCTGCCTGAGCGCCGTGACGTCGCGACCCGATGACGCTTCCGCTTCGGGTGCCGAACTGTAGCGGGCGCAGACCCGCCACTTGCCCGCCTCTTTTCGCCACACGTCGACGATGAACAGCGGGCCGTTTCGCGAAACTCCATCGATCTCTGCCTGGAAATCGGCAATCGAGGACATGACCGCCGTGTCGGCACCAAGTGCACGGACCTGCACGTCCCGGTACCGGAATTCCGATGCGAGGTAACGGGTGCACGCGGTTGCGAGCCAATCCGCGCGGCTTAGCCGGCGATCCGGCGTTGCGGACACGATCAGCGCGAAATCGGGAGCCAACATCTCTTCGAGCGCGTCGACATCGCGGCTCACCCAGGCCTGCATCCATCGGTTCGCGGCCGCTTCGATCTCGTGCGTGATATCGCTCATGTCGCCAAAGCTATCAGTCCAGCCAGGAACCGCAATCGTTGGACCGGCATGGATCTTTAGCGACCTGCAACCGTCGTTTAAAGGAGCGCGACGCACGACAGGCCCATGACGGCGAACGTCAGCCACACCATGCCGACCGAAAGTCGTCCGCCCCGATACTTGCCGAGGATCCGTTTCTCGCTGTTGATGCGGGCGATCACGAACAGGAGCGGGACTGCCGCGATGCCGTTGAAGACCGCGGTGAAAACGAGCGCCTTCATGGGATCGATGCCCACGAAATTGAGCGACAGGCCGATCAAGGTCGCGACCGCAATCACGCTGTAGAAGCCGCGCGCGTCGTTCCACTTGCGCGACAGCCCCTCCTTCCAGCCGAATGCTTCCGAAAGGGCGTAACCCGCGGCACCTGCAAGCACCGGGATCCCGAGGAGCCCCAGGCCAACGATCCCGACTGCAAAGATCGTGCGTGCGGCAGCGCCGGCGTCCGGAAACGAGCGCACCAGAGGCTCGAGGGCTTTCGCCGCATCGGCGGCGGTCCTGATGTTGGTGACCCCGTTCTTGAAGAGGACCGAGGCTGTGGTGATGATGATGAACCATTGCGCGATCTCGGCTGCGAACATCCCTGCTGCCGTGTCGACGCGAATGTCCCAGACATAGCCCCGCGGCAGGCGAGGTTCGCCGTTCGCCTTCAGGGGAACGCCTTTTGCGACCTCCTCCTCGACCTCCTGCGAAGCCTGCCAGAAGAACATGTAGGGCGAGATGGAGGTGCCAAAGACGCCCGTGATGATG
>DATMHD010000217.1:0-7601 GCA_035555075.1 Sphingomicrobium sp.
ATCGACGGGCGTCATCTATCGCCAGTTCGCAGCAACGATCGTTGCCGCGATGGGCCTTTCCGTTTTCATCGCGCTGACGCTGAGCCCCGCGATCGCAGCCAATGTCCTTCGCCGCCAGCATGCCTCCGTCGAGGAGACAGGCCTTGGACGCGTAGCTCCAGGTGTCGCCCATACGATCGAAATGGGCCGGGTCAGGTTCAACAACGGCTTTGACAGGTTCCGCGACTGGTTCGTTGCGAGCGTCAACCGCGTCGTCGACCGGAAATGGATCTTCCTTGCGATCTACGCCGCGGTCTTCCTCCTCCTCGGCATCCTCTTCTTCCGCCTGCCGACGGGCTTCCTTCCGACCGAGGACCAGGGCGCGGCCCTCGTCCAGTTCCGCCTCCCCGCCGGCGCGACCATGACGAGGACCCAGCAGGTCCAGCGACAGGTCGAGGATTATTTCCTCCACGGACCCGACAGGAAGAACATCAAGACCTTCTTCACGGTCGCTGGCGGCGGCCAGGGATCCGCCGGCCAGAACACCGGACAGGGCTTCATGAACCTTGCCGACTATGACAAGCGCAAGGGCTCGCAGAACAGCGCTGATTCCATCGTCCAGCGCGCCTCGGCGGCATTCCGCGGCCTTCGCGACGCGCAGGTCTTCGCGCTCGTGCCAGGCGCCATCCGCGGCCTTGGCCAGTCGACCGGCTTCACGATGGAGATGCTCAATACCGGCGGCATGACGCGCGAGCAGTTCGCGGATGCACGGGACCGGCTCCTTGCCGAGGCTTCGGCCGACCCGCAGCTGACGTCGGTCCGCTTGAGCGAACTTCCCGACGTCGCGAGCCTCAAGATCAACGTCGACCAGCAAAGGGTCTCGACGCTTGGCCTCAGCGCCGGCGACGTGAACAACACGCTCTCGACCGCGTGGGGCGGCCGCTATGTCAACGACTTCATCGACCGCGGCCGCGTGAAACGCGTCTATGTCCAGGGCGATGCGCCGTTCCGCGCGGAGCCGAGCGACATCGACCAATGGTTCGTGCGCAACAACCAGGGCAACATGGTCCCCTTCTCGTCGTTCGCGCAGACCTCGTGGATCACGACGCCGACGAGCTCGTCCCGCTTCCTTGGCTACCCCTCGTTCGAGATCTCCGGACAGGGGACCCCCGGCGTCAGCTCGGGCCAGGCGATGAACATCATCGAGAAGCTCGCAAGCAAGGTCCCGGGGATCACCGTCGCCTGGGCCGGCCAATCCTACCAGGAGCGCCTGTCGGCGGGACAGGCGCCGATCCTCTACGGCGTCGCGCTCATCGTCGTCTTCCTCTGCCTTGCAGCGCTCTACGAGAGCTGGTCGATCCCCGTTGCAGTCCTCCTCGTCATCCCCCTGGGGCTCATCGGCTCGATCCTCTTCGTGACGCTCCGCGGCCTCCAGAACGACGTCTACCTCCAGGTGGGCCTCATCACGACCATGGGGCTATCCGCCAAGAACGCGATCCTGATGGTCGAATTTGCCGAGCGCGCCGAGCGCGAGGGCCAGCGTGTCATCGATGCCGCGATCGAGGCGGCCCGGATCCGCCTTCGCCCGATCCTCATGACAAGCTTTGCATTCATCTTCGGCGTCCTTCCGCTTGCGCTTGCAACCGGAGCCGGCGCCAACAGCCGGTCGGCGATCGGGACGGCGGTCATCGGCGGAATGCTGACCGCCACCATGCTTGCGATCTTCTACATCCCCTTCTTCTTCGTCCTCGTCCGCCGGAGCGTCCGCGATGGTTTGAAGGCCATTCGCCAGCGGCTCCGCCGCCGCAAGGAGGCGCAGGCATGAAGCGTGCAGTGACGCTGATCGCGCTCCTTGCGAGCGCCTGCACGACGATGGAGCCCAAATATGTGCGGCCTGATCCGGCGATCCCGGCATCATGGCCGGTGGGCGATCCCTATCTTGCGCAGGCGGAAGCGGGGCTGCCCGTCCTCACCTACCAGCAGGTGTTCACGGACCCGCGGCTCCAGAAGCTGATCGGCGAGGCGCTCGCCAACAACCGTGACCTCATGGTCGCGGCATCGAACATCGCTGCCGCCCGCGAGCAATACCGGATCCAGCGCGCGCAGCAGCTTCCGACGGTCAACGCCAATGCGGGCGCGACCGTCTCGGGCGACAAGACAAAGGACGTCAGCGCGCAATATAACGCCGGGGTCAGCGTCCCGAGCTTCGAACTCGATCTTTTCGGACGCGTGAGATCGCTGACCCATGTCCAGCTCCAGCGCTATCTTGCAAGCGAAGCCGGGGCCCGGGCGACAAGGCTGACGCTCGTTGCCGATGTCGCAAGCTCGTGGCTCGACTATGCCGCCGATTCGAGCCTTCTGAGGATCGCGCAGGAGACCGCGAAGAGCGCCCAGCAGAGCGTCACCTTGACCCGCCTTCGCCTCGAGGGCGGCGTCGCACCAAGGACCGACTTGCGGCAGGCCGAGGAGATCCTCGACAGCGCGCAGGCGGATCTTGCGCGGCAGCGGACTGCGGTTGCGCAGGACGTCAATGCGCTTCAGCTCCTCGTCGGAGCGCCCATCGATCCAAAGCTCCTCTCCGCTTCCATCGACGATGCCTTCGGCCACATCGCTCCGGTTCCGGCGGGGCTCGATTCCTACGTGCTGCTGCGCAGGCCCGACGTGCTCCAGGCCGAATATCAGCTTCGCGCCGCCAACGCCCAGATCGGCGCCGCGCGCGCGGCCCTCTTCCCGAGGATCTCGCTCACCGGGCTCCTGGGCTTTGCAAGCAGCGCGCTCGTGAAGCTCTTCACCGGCGGCGCCTTCGCCTGGAGCGCCGGTGCAAGCGGAAGCTACACAATCTTCCAGTCCGGCGCCGGTCAGGCCAACGTGAGGCTGAGCGAAGCGCAGCGCAACGCCGCCGTTGCGACCTACCAGCATACGATCCAGACCGCGTTCCGCGAGGTCGCCGATGCGCTTGCCCGACGCGGCACCATGAACGACGAGATCGGTGCCCGCGAACGCCAGCAGATCGCGACTGCCGACACCTATACGCTGACCGAAGCCCGCTACCGCGCCGGCATCGATCCTTTCCTGACGGTGCTGGTTGCCCAGCGATCCTATTATTCAGCGCAGCAGCAGATGGTGCAGGTGAAGCTCACCGCCGCGCAGAACCTCGTGACGACCTACCAGATGATCGGCGGCGACGTTTCGCTTGCAGCAACGCCTGTCTGCACGCCGCTGCCTGGCGACAAGGCCGGGGCAGGTCCGAGCTCGCCCTTCTGCTCGCCTTAGCTAAAGCTCCTCCACGGCATAATCGTCGCCATAGAATTTGGCGGTGCTCCTCGTGTGGAAGGCGATGGCCTTGATCGGCGGATATCTCGGCTCCCCAAGGCCCGGAAGCACTTCCAGGATCTCCTCTTCGCCAAGATAGACGTTGGTGGCGAAGGAAACGCGAGGGCTCATGAGATGCGAGCCGTCACTGGGCTTTCCGACCCTGTGGGTGGTGGAAGGAAGGATATCGTTCGAGATCCGCTGCATATAGTCGCCCGTATTGATGATGAGCGAACCGCGCCTGGCTTTCAGCTTCACCCAATTGCCGCTTCTGTGGTTCCAGACCTGAAGGCCATCGATCCTCGATGCCGGAAGGAGGGTGAAGAGATCGACGTCCTCATGCCCAAGGAGCCGTCCTGCGCCTGACCCGGCCTGCTCCTCCGTCATTGCCGGATAATAATTGAGGCGAAGTCCGAAGTTCGTGCCCTGAAGCTTTTGATCGAGGAGATGTTTCTCGCAAGCCAGACCCTGGAGCATCGCCCGGGCGATCGGGATGAAGAGCCTTTCATGGGCCTCGATGACCTTCCGGAACACTCGTTCAAAGCGCGCATCGGGCCAGAAATCCTCTACCCGGAAGGGCTTGCCCGAAAGATCGAACGCACGCCTGCAGAAGACCCATCCCTCGACGAGGTCGGAATGGATCTCGCTTGTATGCTCGATCGGGAAATAGCCCTGCGCGACCGAGCCAAACCGCTTCGCCTCGAAGCGCATCTTCTCCTCAAGGGAAGTCGTCTCGAAAAGCTCGACGATGGCTTCGTCCATCTCGTCATAGAGCGCTGGATCGACGCCGTGCCCTTCAAGGACCGCGAAACCGATCTCGCTCAAGGCAGCGACAAGATCGGATGAAAAGCGCGCCTGCTCTTCCTCGCCCCCTGAGAGATAGGGCGCGATATCGAGCGTCGCGATCCTGAAATCCTCGTCGAAGGCCTCGCTCTCGTCTTCGGCGAGCCGGTAGGTATGCGCCTTTTCGACCTGGTCGTATTTCCTGAAGTCGGCGCTCGAGGCGTTCACGTCCGCCATCCCTAAGCCATAGCCTTTGCTGAAGGCTCGGGCGAGAGAAGAGCAAGGAGCGCAAAGCTCGCCAGCCAATGCTCCCCCATATAATCGCCCGCGATATGCGGGAGCGCAGCGTCGAGATGCTCGGCTGCCGACCTTTCCGCAATCCCGCGCTCTTCCGGGCCAAGCACCGGCGCAATGCTCCTCCAGCACCAGGCCCGGCTCAGATTGAGGCCGTCGAGGTGCGCGATCTTCCCGTCGCTTCGATCGCTGACGATCGCGGGTTCAAAGAGGCTCGCCGGCTGCCGGTTGGCGATCCCCGGCAGGAACTTCGAGAACCAGGCCGGGAAATCCTCAGGGTGCGTGACCGCCATGCAAAGGCCTTCCGTCAGCGCCGACGACAGGAATTCATCGCCGCCCGGTTCCCAGGCCTGGCAATCGCGGTCGGCGCCATACCAGTGAAGCGCCCGGTCGGAGATCTTATGCGCAAGCGCGGGATCGAAGGTTCGAGCCCAGGGAAGCGAGAGGATCAGCGCAAAGGCGGTGTTGAAATGTGTCCCCACCCGGATCGGGTAAGTGAGGACCTCGAGATAGGCTCGGAGGCGCTCCGCAAAAGCGCGTGCAAGCGGTTCGAGCTCATGTCCCCAGCGTTCGTCATGCCTGCTCGCTTCAAGGTGGAGCTGGAGGAGCCAGGCCCAGCCATAGGGCCGCTCGAACCCGCGGCTCGAGGGCCGTTCGAGATAGGCGAGCTCGGCTCCGACCTTGGCCGGCGTGAAGCTCTCGTCAGCGAGCTTCACAATCGCTGCTGCTTCCTCGTTCCCGGGAAACAGGCGCCGTAACGTCAGGAGCGTCCACCAGCCGTGGACGCAGCTGTGCCAATCAAAGCTCCCGAAGAAGATGGGATGAAGTTCCCGCGGGCTCTTCGCATCCTCATCGGACGTCATCACATGATCGAGCTTGTTGGGATATTCCCGCGTCACATGGCCAAGCGCCGTCGCTGCCATCAGGGACCCAAGTCTCTCTTCGAGCTTCGTCATAGGTGGAACCCCGCGACATAAAGGATCGCGATATTCGCGATCAGCATTGCAATCGCCGTCGGCACCTGCGCGCGGACCACGGCATATTGGCTCTTGAGCTCGAGGAGCGCTGCGGGGACGATGTTGAAGTTCGCTGCCATCGGCGTCATCAGCGTCCCGCAGAAGCCCGACAACATGCCCACGGCGCCGATGACCGCGGGATTGCCGCCATCGCCATGGATGAGGATCGGGATGCCGATCGCCGCGGCCATGACAGGAAAAGCGGCAAAGGCATTCCCCATGATCATCGTGAAGACGACCATTCCGAGCGCATAGAGGATGACAGCAAGGAAGACGCTGCCATTGGGGATGATTGCGCTCACCAGCGCGCCGATCGTCCCTCCAACTCCGGCGGCTGCGAAGATGACGCCCAGTGACGCGAGCATCTGGGGCAAGACCATCGCCCAGCCGATGGCATTTGCAAGCCGGCTCCCTTCATCGACGCCCGAAAGTGCCGGCGCTCGAAGCCAGGCATAGGTTGCAACGAGCGCGATGATCACCCCGCACCCAAGAAGGATCAAGGTGACCGCCTTGGGATCGATCCAGCCTGCGGATTTGAGCGGTGTATAATTGAACAGCAACGTCCCGATGAACGCCGTGAACGGGATGATGAGCGCCGGGAGGAAGAGCTTGTTGCCGTAGCGCTTCGAAAAGCCCTCGCGCTCCTCATCGCTCGTCGAGCTTGCCGCGCCGCGACCGAGGAGATGCGTGCCGGCAAGCGCAACAAGCGCGAGGACAAGAACGCCGTTCCCGATGTCGCCAAGAAGATCGCCGAACCAGAAGCTCAATGTGACGAGCGCCCAGAAAGCGGCGTTCCCGAAGCGCCTGGGATTGGCGGTGTCCCGCGCCGAACCGACGGCAAAGGAGCCGAAGACGGCGCCTGCGAAGATATAGAGCCAGTGGAGATTGATCATCTGGCCCGTCCGAGCTTCCGGTCCAGAAGGAGGAGGCGCGTTCCGTGGATGAGGAAGGCGCAGATCGCGCTCGGGATCGCCCAGACCGAAAGCTGGAAGGGCGTCAGCTGGATCCCGAAGCCTGCAAGCGCGCCCTGGATCAGGAGGATCGAGGAGATCGCAAGGAAGATGTCCTCTCCGAAGAAGAGCCCGACATTGTCGGTCGCCGCCGCCATGGATTTCACATGTTCGGCGGTCTCCTCATCGAGGCTTCCATGCTGCTTCTCGGCGGCCGCGATCGCCATTGGTGCAACGAGCGGCCGCACCGTCTGCGCCTGGCCTGCGACCGAGGTTAGCCCGAGGGCCGCGAAGATCTGCCTGAAGCCAAGGTAGAGGATGAGAAGACGCCCGACGGTCGCTCGGCGCATGTTGGAGATGATCGTCCGGGCGCGCTGCTGGAGGCCATAGCGCTCGAGAAGGCCGATGACGGGAAGGACGATGTAGATGAGGGTGACGTTGCGATTGTCGTTGAAGCCCTTCCCCAGTGTCGCCAGCACTTTTGCAAAGGGCATTCCTGCAAGAAGGCCCGTCGCAATACCGGCGACCGCAACGACGAACAGCGGATTGAACCTCAGCGCAAAGCCGATGACGACGAGTGCAATTCCAAGGAGCGGCCAATAATCGATCACTCGCTTCTCCTCCCGTACCCGCCGCCACCTGGAGTTTCGATGACGAAACGGTCACCGGCTTCAACCTGCGCAAACGCCGTGGCTTTGAGCATTTCGACATTGCCGCTCTTGCGCTCGACCCAGTTCCGGCCCGGCGCCGCCTCAGCACCGCCCTTGATCCCCCTGGGAGCGACCCTTCGCCGGTTGGCAAGGATGTTGGCGCGCATCGGCTCGAGGAAGGTCATCGCCCGGATGACTCCGTCGCCGCCGCCATGCGCTCCTTCTCCTCCTGATCCCCGCCGGATGGCGAACTGGTCGAGCCGCACGGGCAGACGGTTCTCGAGGATCTCGGGGTCGGTGAGGCGGCTATTGGTCATGTGCGTCTGGACCGCGCTCGTGCCGTCATGATCGGGACCTGCGCCCGATCCGCCGGCGATGGTCTCGTAATATTGGTAGCGCTCGTTCCCGAAGGTGAAATTGTTCATCGTCCCCTGGCTCGGCGCCAGGCGCCCGGTTGCCGCGAACAGGGCATCGGTCACGACCTGGCTCGTTTCGACATTCCCGGCGACAACGGCAGCGGGATAGCCGGGCTTCAGCATCGAACCTTCAGGAACGATGAGGCTGATCGGCCTTAAACACCCGTCGTTCATCGGGATCGCATCGTCGATGAGTGTCCT
>DATMHD010000218.1:0-5303 GCA_035555075.1 Sphingomicrobium sp.
AACCCACAAATTCAGCAGATCCGAAGACACCTGGAAGGTCTTCGCCCGGGATGCCGAGCTTGCGGTCGTGCGGCGCCCCGGTTGCGAGGATGACCGCGTCGTAGAAATGGAGCAGCTCGGCGACGGAAACATCGCGGCCGACTGTCACGTTGCCAATGAAATCGACCCCGCCGCTTTCCGCCACCTTATCATAGCGCTTGCTGACCGCCTTCAGGGACTGGTGGTCCGGCGCGACGCCGAAGCGGATCAGCCCATAAGGAACCGGAAAGCGGTCGACGATGTCGATGCGGGCCCCTTCACCATAGGCCTTTTGGAGCGCTTCGGCCGTGTAGAAACCCGCAGGGCCTGAACCGACGATCGCGAAGTGCCGCATCTAGCCTCCCGTGACTGGTAGCAGAGCAATCCCGGTGGATTGCCGTTTCGGAAGGCGTGGGGCAATCACCAATTAGCCGCTATGGTCCTCAAGGAGCGCGCTGCCCTTCTTCTGGAGGGCCGCCTGAACAAGGCCGCCGAACATGCCGAGCATGCCCGGAAGCAGCACTCTCAGGTGGACCTTGGTGTCCATCACGTCGATGGTCGCGTTCACCGCTTCTCCCATCGCCGCGATGTTGAGATTGAGCTGGTCGCCCGCCCAGCCCGACTGGACGGTCGCGCCGCCCGGGATGTGCTGCTCGAGCTTGTGAAGGTTGTTGGCGATGCGCCGCCTCGCTTCATCCTTGCCGAGATTGTGCGGCAGGTCGACGTCGATGGGTTGACTCATATTTACGACATTGGCTGCGGTTCAGCGCTTTTCAAGCAGAGTTGTAGGAGTATGATTCGCTTGATGAAGCTGATCCTTGCTCCGCTGATGATGATCGCAGGTGCGGCGGTCGCCCAGACACCGCTCGTGCAGGTACCTGTTGCGCAGCCCGCTGCCGGGACTACTGCCTGGGAGCCTGCAGCGCCCTATATCACTGTCGGGCAGGACGAGCCGGGGTACCGGAGCTGGTATCTCGCAGGCCCCTGGCGGGCGGCGCAGGTGAAGGCCTTCAACGACTATCTCGTCGCAAACCAGGTCGGCGGCGTCCTCCCCACCTGGCAGCTGCTCCGGACTGCGACGTCGTGGAAGGATTGCGGCCAGCAGCCGTTCGAAGTGCCGCCCGCCGAGGAATGGCCGCACATGGTCCAGACGCTTCGCTACATTCGCGATTATGTCGTTCCGGCGGTCGGCCCGGTCGAGCCCGTCTCCGTCTATCGCAACCCCGTCTTGAACGTCTGTGCAGGAGGTGCTCCCGAAAGCGCGCACAAGCTTGATTCCGCTGTCGATCTCGTCCCGCTCCGGCCGATCGACCGGGTGACGCTGATGCGGACGCTCTGCGGCGTGCACTCCGAACATGGCGCAGCCTACAATGCCGGCCTTGGCTTCTACGCCTATCTTCGCTTCCACGTGGACAGCACCAAGTACCGGCGGTGGAACATGGACCCCGCAGTCGCCGCCGAATGCCCGCCGATCATCCATCCCGAGGATGTCGCGAGCATCGGGCAGCCGATCCCGCCGGCGGCGCCCGTTCCGAGCCCGGCCGGTACCGCTCCCGTCCAGCAGCTCCAGATGCCGCCGGCGCCCATTGCCGCGGTGCCGGGCACGCCCGTCACCTCGTCTCCCCAGCAATCCCAGCCCCACTCCTCAAAACCTTGAGTTCCGGTCTTGTGTTGCTAATCTGCAACACCATATCGACCCCATAGAAAGAGGGGTAAGTCTCAATGGATTTCGAAAAGCTCACTGACCGCGCGCGGGGATTTCTCCAGGCCGCGCAGACGATTGCGGTTCGAGAGCATCATCAGCGCATTGCTCCCGCGCACCTCTTGAAGGCCCTCCTCGATGACGAGCAGGGCATGGCGGCAGGGCTCATCGAAGCGGCCGGCGGCGATGCCAAAACTGCCAAGCGCGAGGTCGAGCAGCTCGTCGCGAGAATCCCCGCCGTGACCGGAAGCGGCGCAACGCAGGCCCCCGCCCTCGATGGTGACACGATCCGGATCCTCGACCAGGCGGAGCAAGTCGCAAAGAAATCCGGCGACAGCTACGTCACGGTCGAGCGCATCCTTCTTGCAATGACGCTTGCCAAAGGGACCGAGGTTGGAAACGCACTCGCGAAGGCGGGGCTCACGGCCCAGAACCTCAATGCGGCAATCGAGAAGCTCCGCGGCGGCCGGACGGCCGACACGCAGGGCGCCGAGGACCGCTACGACGCACTGAAGAAATATGCGCGCGACCTCACTGCCGCTGCCCGCGAGGGCAAACTCGATCCCGTGATCGGCCGCGACGAGGAGATCCGCCGGACGATCCAGGTCCTCGCGCGCAGAACCAAGAACAATCCGGTGCTGATCGGCGAGCCTGGTGTCGGCAAGACCGCGATCGCGGAGGGCCTTGCCCTGAGGATCACCAACGGTGACGTTCCCGACGGGATCAAGGACAAGCGCCTCCTCGCGCTCGACATGGGCGCGCTCATTGCCGGAGCCAAATATCGCGGCGAGTTCGAGGAACGGTTGAAGGGCGTTCTCGATGAAGTCCGCCAGGCCGAGGGCGACATCGTCCTCTTCATCGACGAAATGCACACGCTCGTCGGCGCTGGGAAAGCCGAAGGGGCAATGGATGCCGGCAATCTCTTGAAGCCCGCTCTCGCTCGCGGCGAGCTACACTGCATCGGTGCAACGACGCTTGATGAGTATCGCAAATATATCGAGAAGGATGCGGCGCTCGAGCGGCGCTTCCAGCCGGTGTTCGTCGGCGAGCCCACCGTTCCCGACACGATCTCGATCCTTCGCGGCCTCAAGGAGAAATATGAACTCCACCACGGGGTGAGGATCACCGATGCCGCGATCGTTGCCGCGGCAACGCTCAGCAACCGCTACATCACCGACCGCTTCCTTCCCGACAAGGCGATCGACCTCATGGACGAGGCCGCGAGCCGGATCCGCATGGAGGTCGAAAGCAAGCCCGAGGAGATTGAGAATCTCGACCGGCGGATCATCCAGCTGAAGATCGAGCGCGAGGCCCTGAAGAAGGAGCAGGACCAGCCCTCCAAGGACCGCCTCGCGAACCTCGAGGACGAGCTTGCAAACCTCGAACAGCAGTCATCCGAGCTCACTCAGCGCTGGCACGCCGAAAAGGAAAAGATCGCTGGCGAAGCCAAGATCAAGGAGCAGCTCGACGCTGCGCGCCTCGAACTCGAGCAGGCGCAGCGAAGCGGCGATCTCGCGAAGGCTGGCGAGCTCCAGTACGGCCGCATTCCGCAGCTCGAAAAGCAGCTCCTTGATGCGCAGGCCGCCTCGAAGGGGGCGATGCTCCGCGAGGAAGTGACGGACCAGGATATCGCCGGTGTCGTCAGCCGCTGGACCGGAATCCCGGTTGAGCGGATGATGGAGGGCGAGCGCGAGAAACTGCTCCAGATGGAAAGCCAGATCGGGGCACGGGTCATCGGCCAAGAGGATGCGGTGAAGGCCGTCTCCGCTGCCGTGCGCCGCGCCCGCGCCGGCCTCCAGGACCCCAACCGGCCGCTCGGCTCGTTCCTCTTCCTCGGACCGACCGGAGTCGGCAAGACGGAACTCACCAAGGCGCTTGCAGAATTCCTGTTCGATGATTCCTCGGCGATGGTTCGCATCGACATGAGTGAATTCATGGAAAAACATGCCGTTGCGCGCCTCATCGGCGCTCCTCCCGGCTACGTCGGCTATGAAGAAGGCGGCGTTCTCACCGAAGCCGTGAGGCGGCGGCCCTATCAGGTCATCTTGTTCGACGAGGTCGAAAAGGCCCATGGCGATGTGTTCAACGTCCTCCTCCAGGTCCTTGACGACGGTCGCCTGACCGACGGTCAGGGCCGGACGGTCGACTTCACGAATACGATCATCATCCTCACCTCCAACCTTGGCTCGCAATATCTGGCGCAGCTTGGCGAGGACGATCCTGTCGAGAAGGCCGAACCGAAGGTGATGGAAGTCGTCCGCGCCCATTTCCGGCCGGAGTTCCTCAACCGCCTCGACGAGATCATTCTGTTCCACCGGCTTGGCGCCGCCCACATGGGACCGATTGTCGATATCCAGGTCGCGCGGCTTCAGAAGTTGCTCGAGGACCGGAAGATCAGGCTGGAGCTTACCGACGCCGCGCGCGCTTGGCTCGGGCGCGTGGGCTATGATCCGGTCTATGGGGCAAGGCCGCTGAAGCGCGCCGTCCAGAAATATCTTCAGGACCCGCTCGCCGACAAGATCCTTGCCGGCGAGATACCGGACGGATCGACGGTGCGCGTGGATGAAGGCGACGGCCAGCTCTTGCTGACGCCGGCTTCAGAAGCTGTAAGGCAAGCGGCGGAGTGATCCGCGGCTTGTAAAGGCCTTATTGGGGAGGCTGGTTCATGTCCCGCTGGGTCTGCGCCTTGTCGATGTCCTGGCGGCTCAGCCGGCGCTCTTCCGCCCATTCGGCGCGAGTCTTGCAGACCTTCTGACCACCGAGGCGGGTGCCGATCTCTTCCTGCCGTTCGCAGATGATCTCGCCGGGATCCCGGGTCTTCTTGGGTGCCGACTGGTCTTGTGCAAGGAGCGGCGCCGAAGTCGACACCGCCAACATGGCCACGAAACTCGTGGTCAACAGCTTACGCATTCATAACACCTTCCCAATGGAGGCCGGCGCAGCTGCTTTGCCGCGCCGGGCCAGTTTGACGTTAATGCGAAAGATCGCGCTGCATTTGCGCCTTGTCTACATCCATCCGCTGGGCGCGGCGCTCTTCCGCCCATTCCGCACGGGTCTTGCACACGCGCTCCGTCGCAAGGCGGCTGCCGAGCTGCTGCTGCCGCTCGCAAACGATCTCGTTGGGATCGCGGGCAGGCTTGGTGCCCTGCTGCTGGGCCTGGCCGGGCTGTGCCGGCTGCGTGCTCTGCGCGAATGCCGGTGACGACAGGCCGAGCACGGCTGCCACAGACGCAATCAAGAGCTTAGCCATGACAATCCTTTCCAAGTGGCGCCGGCAAAAGGCGCCAAGTGTCTGGTTATAGACAGGCGAACCTGAACTTAAGCTTGGCGAAGTCAAGCCGGTGATTATCCAAAGTGAACGGCGCAGGCCGGCAATTCGACGGAAGGTCCGGCTAGATCGGCGGACTGACATCGAAGGCGACGGTGAGCCGCTCCCCTTTTGAGAACGGCACGGTCCCATGCCACATCCATGAGGGAAAGAGGACAAGGTGGCCGGCGTGGTGCTGTATCTTGCGACGCTGTTCAAGGGGGATCTTAAGTTCTTCCTGCGGTTCACCAAGAGTGAACCAGCCCGCGTCCTGAC
>DATMHD010000219.1:0-4651 GCA_035555075.1 Sphingomicrobium sp.
ATTTACACCGTGCTGCGGGTGGTCACCGGTGCGTCGGGCGACGCCAAGTCGCTCTGCTATCATTACGATAACACCGTCATCACCGCCCTGGTCCCGGTGCTGATTCCGGAAGGTCCGCCGCGCAAGGCCGGCGAATTGCTCATCTATCCCAACAGGCGGCCTTATCGCTCGAGCGTATTCGCGAATATGGCGGAGAAAGCGGTGGTGCAGAGCGATTGGTACCGCAAGCGCTTCACCCAATCGCTCCCGGACGGCGAGACCGACGAGATCAAGCTTCTAAAGCCGGGCAATCTCTACTTCTTTTGGGGCTACCGTGGATATCATGGCAATTTCCCGGTCAAGCACGACATCCTGCGCGCGACATTCCTGATGCATCAAGGCGATCCTCATGGAGGAAGCCTCGCACTTGCCGCGATCAAGCAACTCAACCTCCGGCGGGAGCAGCGCAATCGGCAAAAGGCCGAGGCAGCGCGATGACGCTTCGCCGCCAGCTCGGCGGCATCGCAACGGCGTCGATGTTCGGCGCGATGGCAGCGGTGCTCGTGGCATCGTCGAACGGAATGTCGGGGTATCGAGACGATAGTTTCGAAGAACTGCGCACTGCCACGACGATCGTCGAGCTCCATGGTCCGCAGGGCTGGACGCCAGTGCATTTCAAGAGACCTGGAAGCGGCTATGGTGTCGCGCTCGATGCGCGACGCGCGGTCTTCGAGGTATCCAACAGCCGCAACCCCAATCCAACGGAAGCTCGGACATGCGACCAGGGGCAACAAGAGGTGAACCGCTATCCGCTTGTAATCGAGCAGCAGAATCGCACCGCCGTCGTCGGCGGCTTGTTCCTGAGTCGAGTGCCCCAAATGTCGGAATGGCGCGCGACATACTGCAACAGCGCGGCGATCACCTTCCAGGGCGCCCCGCGTGGCATCATCGATGGAGTGAGGATCACCGGTGCCTGGGACGCAATTCGGATAGGTCGTGACTCGCCGGACCTGCTCGTCGTCAACAGCTGGATCAGCAACGCTCGCGACGATGCGATCGAGAATGACTTCCTGCAGCCGGCGACGATCCGCGACACGCTCATAGACGGAGCGTTCCAGGGTGTGAGCGTCAAACCACCGAAAAGCAGTTCGGGACGATCCGCCAACGGGGGCACAGTGTCGCTTTCAGGAGTCGTGCTTCGCCTTCGCGAATACCCCTACAAAGGTGAACAACGCTTCGGAGCATTGTTGAAGAGTGATGCCGGCGCGCCGGCCTCGCGCGTCGTCAACTCCGTCATCGCTGTCGACTATGCCGGCGGCCGTTCCTACCCGGGCTATTGGACCACCACCTGGTCCAAGTTGACCAATTCATCCAACAACCTGTTCCTGTGGCTGTCGGACGCACCAATTCCCGACATTGTGTCCCCGCCGCAAGGGAGCTTCCGAGTGCTCAAGGGAGAAGCCGCGAGGCAGGCCTGGGCGCGCGCGAAGAGCAACTGGATTAATTGCCACCCGAGACTCGCCCGGCTTCCGTCCGACCCGCGTTGAAATTTCGCGGCATGCGTTCCGGGGACTTGGGGCGCTTACAGTCAGTTATCGAATGGCTCCTGACCGCCGTTAGCCCCTGCCCGAATTCTCCCGGAACGCGACGGTCGCCCCGACACGGTTGTGCACTCCCAAAACCTGGAAGGCGGCGTTCACGTGCACTTTGACTGTTCCCTCGGCAATCCCGAGGATCTCCGAAATCTCCCGGTTGGAGCGCCCTTGGCTCAGAAGGCGAATGACGTCCCTCTGACGCTTGGTGAGCTGGCCTTGAGCGCGGTGTGCTGCGTGTGTGGATTGCGCGGCGGGATGGGCACCACCGTCTGTCTTCCCGAGAACGTGCTCGAGCGCCTCGGCTAACGCCGCTTCGGGTAGTTGCTTATGAATAACGGCTGTGCCGTTGGCGACACACTCACTGTTGAGAATTTCATTGTCGGTGCTTTCGGAAAGGACGGCCACCCTAACGCCGCGATGCTCCAATCCGATGTAGCGTAATGCGATCTCCCAGGACCTGCCGAGGAGGTCGAGATCTACGACGAGGAGCGCGATCTCAGGTTCGTCCCGCAAACGAGCTAGGAGGGCCTCGAAGCTATCGGCCTCTACCGTATGATCTAATTGCAGCTGATTCTCGGCAACGCCTCGAACGTAGGCCCGTGCGAGCGGGTCTGCGTGCGCGATCAAGACGCGTCCAGGCGGAGCCATGCTTGCCCCTTTTTGACCTACGGGCCCCCCGGAAAAGGTTGCCCGGTTCTCTCCTAAGGAACGCAAAGCGACTGCTTACCGAATTAACGTTAGTGCCCCGCTTTCCTAGCGCAGGATAAGCATGAACACACATATGTCCTTCGATCTACAACCAAATTCGTCTAAGCCCGGTGTGGAATATATCTTTGATCGATGTTAGGTTTAACAAAATTGTAACAAGCGTACAAAGTTTCATCAGGGGTCGAGGCCCATAGACCGGGGGCGCACTATGGTCGCAACAGGGTCGGTTGCTGTCGTTGCTGAACGACAGAGCTTCTACAATGCTGGATTGGCAGCGATGCTGCAGCACGACGTTGGCTTCAGCCGTGTTGTCCGCGCTGAAAACTACGCCGAGCTCATGAAGATCCTGGCGCTGCATTCGCAAGTCGATTTTCTTGCGCTGGACTTTGGCCTGCCTGGCACGGCCGGGCTGGAGACTATCCGCAAACTTCGTGAGGATCATCCTGCCATGCGGCTGGCGGTTTTCTCCGAGCGCATGGAACTCCACGAGGTCCTGACGATACTTGCCGCGGGCGCACAGGGCTTCATTCCGAGACAGATCGGTAACTGCTCTGAACTGCTGAAGGCGCTGCGGACCGTGCAGGACTCCGGGATATTCGTTCCGCCCGATCTGCTCGGCAGCCCTGCCAATGGACACGACCACAGCGACGAGGACTTGGATTGCGAGCCTCTCGCTCAGCTGACGGAACGGCAGCAGCAGGTGATCAGACTGCTATCCGAAGGTCACGCGAACAAGGTGATAGCGCGTCGGCTCGGCATTTCACCGAGCACGGTCAAAGTTCACGTCCACGCCGCGTTCCGCACTCTTGGCGTGCACAGCCGCCTTGCCGCACTCGCGGCAATTCGCCCGGCAGCGCGCGTCAGTTCCATGGAAGCGTAATTCGTGCCGGAGACCCAGGATGGCGTCGACCCAGACTGTCGCTCCGCAGCTCATCGAGGCTGGGCCTCCAGTCGAGACACACGCGCCGATTGACGGCCGGCCGCTCACGATCGTTCACGTCATCACTCGCCTGCTGCTAGGCGGCGCGGAAGAGAACACGGTTTCGACCTGCCTCCACCAAGCCGCGTGCGGTCATCGGGTCACGCTGATCCATGGTCCCGGCGCTAACCCGCTCTGGGCTACACGGCTCGGGCCCCGCGTGCGCATGATGGGGCTCGATGCCTTGGTTCACCCTATTAGCCCGCTCGCGGACATCCATGCGGTTCGAGACCTTCACCGGCTTTATCGCGAACTTCAGCCCGACGTCGTGCACACGCATGAAAGCAAGGCCGGAATTGTCGGGCGGATCGCCGCCGCCGTCGCGGGCGTCCCGCTGATAGTGCACACGATCCATATCGCGCCGTTCGAAGCAGTGAGCGAGCGCAAGCGCCGGATGTATGTCGCGGCGGAGCGGATTTGCGCCCGTATCAGTGACCTCCTGATCGCGGTCAGCCGCGGTATGCAGCAGTCGTACCTGGAAGCGCACATCGGAGGCAAAGTCCCGATACCTGTCATTCACAGCGGCATGTCGCTCGAGCTCTTCGCTCAAGCGACCGCGCCGCGTGACTGGCGGCGCCGCATCGGCGGATGGGACAGCAGCCGGCGACCGTTGTTCATTCTCAAGATGGCTGCGTTCGAACAACGTAAGCGGCAGATTCCGCTACTGCGGGCCTTGGCGCCCGAACTGAGAAAGCGCGACGGGGTTTGCCTTCTGTTCGCCGGCGAAGGGCCCGACCGGCCTCGCTGTGAGCAAGAAGCGAGGGCGCTCGGGATCGCCGACAAGGTGCGCTTCCTCGGCCATGATCCGGCCCCGTGGGAATTGGTCGCCCTTGCAGATGTGGTTGTGCACGCCTCGGAGAGGGAAGGCTTGCCCCGCACGGCGGTCCAGGCGATTTCGGGCGGAAAACCGCTGGTCGTGGCGTCGCTTCCCGGTATCGACGAGATCGTCGTCGATGGCCTGAATGGAATCATCGCCGCCCCCGACCTTCATGATCTCGCGCCGAAGCTTTTCGGCTTGCTTGACTCGCCGGACACCCTCGAGTGGCTGAAGAAGGGGGCCCGGTCCACCGACGTATCTTCGTGGCAGGAAGAGCGGATGGCCGAGCGCGTAGACGACGCCTATTCGCGCGCATTTGCAGCGTCACGCAGGCCCATCACGACGATCGAGTTTCTCGGACTCCCGGGATCCGGCAAAACGGCGATTGCACGCAAGCTCCTCGCGCTCATGCGAGAGGATCGGCCGATGGTCACCTTCAGTCGCGACACGATGGGCATGGATTTGCCCCTTTTGCACAGGACGCTGCGCCGCCTCGCCCTCGTCGCGCGGGCCTTCCTTCGCGCACCCTTGACGATGTGCTTGGCTGCGCGCGGTCTTACGCCCGAGCATGGT
>DATMHD010000220.1:0-8156 GCA_035555075.1 Sphingomicrobium sp.
GCCATCCGGATCGCGGCTGCCATGGGCCGAGGGTCGGCTCGGTCCTGGCCAGCGATATCGAAGGCTGTCCCATGATCAGGGGCGGTGCGGACGATCGGCAGTCCGAGCGTCACATTGACCGCCTCCTCGAAATGGAGAGCCTTGATCGGGATCAATGCCTGATCGTGAAACATGCACAGGGCAGCGTCGTAATCGGCGCGAGCGCGTGCATGGAACATGGTGTCCGCGGGGTGGGGGCCACTGACGCGCCAGCCTTCGGCGGCGAGTGCTGCAATCGCGGGTTCGATGATCTCGAGCTCCTCGCGCCCGAGTTGGCCACCTTCGCCGGCATGGGGGTTGAGACCGGAAACGGCGAGGCGTGGGTCCGCGATCCCGAAACTGCGCTGGAGACCACGAAGCGCGGCGCGCCCGCGTGATTCGATCAGCGAGGTCGTCAGATGGGCCGCAACCGACGCGAGCGGGAGATGCGTCGTCACCGGCACCGTCCTGAGGGTGGGGCCGGCAAGCATCATCACGACATTGCCCGGGGCCACTCCGCAGCGCTCCGCAACGAACTCGGTCTGCCCTGGATGCTGGAAGCCAATCGCGTATAATTGTTCCTTCGCGACAGGTCCGGTCACAACTGCTGCCGCTGAACCTGAGCGCGCGAGCCCGACGGCGATTTCAAGCGAATCGAGTGACGTATGCGCTCCAGCGACGCTGGGTTGCCCGGGTGTATCGGCTTCGGGCGAATTGAGCTGGATGAGCGGAAGTCCGTAATCGAAGGCTGCATCCGCCTGGCGGGGATCCTCGACCAGTTCAATCGGCCCGTCCCAGACGCTCGCAACCGAGCGGGGATCGCCGATGGCGACGAACGGCGGGAGGCCGAAGGTCTCCCGATTGTCCCAGCACTTGGCAATGACCTCCGGACCGATTCCGGCAGGATCGCCGAGCGATACCGCAAGTGGGGTCTGCTGCTGGCGAGCCATCATGAGCCGCCTTAGCGAGGTTCGCCGATTAGCGGAACTCGATCACTGCATCGCGGCGAAGGTCACGAAGGTAACGCTGTGCGCGCGAGTTGACCCGCTCTTCATTCAGCTGGTTGTAAACCTGGTCGTAGCTCGGCGCCGACTGGTCCATCTCGTCGCGGCCACAGATGACAAGAACGCGGACCCCTTCCTCGAGCGACCCGAATGGCTGGGTCGCCTGACCAACCTGCATCGGAAGCATCAGGCGCTGCAGCGCGGGTGGGAGGTCGCGCATCTTCACCTGGTCGCTGGTGACGACTTCACCATGGAATTGCGCCGCAATCTTCTCGGCGCCGCCGCAGCCGCCGATGCTCTTTGCAGCCTCGGCAAATCTCGAGACGATCGGCTCGGCGGTCTGGCGCGCCGTTCCCTTCGGGAAGTTGATCGAGACCTGCTTCAGGCTGAGAATCGCATCGCGCGGATCGGGGGTCAGGATCTTGCGCGTGTCCTGGACTGCAATGATCGAAAATCCGCCAGGAACAGGGATCGGATTACTGATCGCGCCTGCCGGCATCTCGCGGAGGGCCGTCGCAAGCGGCGAAGGAAGCTGTTCGGGGCGTACCCAGCCAAGATCCCCACCGACAGCTGCGGTCGAGGCTTCCGAATATTGCCGCGCATAGCCCGCAAAGGATGCGCCTTGACGGAGCTGCGCCAGAATCTTGTTGGCGTTGTCGAGGGTCTGGGACTCTGTCGAGGGCGTTGCCGAAAGAAAGATCTCGCCGACGCGATATTCCTCGGTGCCCTTCGAGGCGTTCATCTTGTCGAGGACGGCTTTGACCTCGTCATCACCGACGCTGACTTCGATCTTCGCATGCTGAAGACGCTGCCAGGCGATCTCGCCCTCGATCTGGCGGCGCATCGATTTGATGTTCGAGCCATGCGCTTCAAGATAGGCTGCGAGCTGATCGGGAGTCTGCTTCACGTTCTGCGCGACGCGAACCAGGGTCTTGTCGATGTCCGACTTCTTGATGTCGATCTTTTCCTGCTTCGCCGCCTGGATCTCCAGCGTCTCGTCGATGAGATTGCGAAGGACCTGCTGGCTGACGCGCTGTCGCTCTTCGGGAGGGATCTGGCCACCGTTTGCAATCACCAGAAGCTGAAGCCTCTGTTCGATGTCCGTCTGGGTGATCACGTCGCCATTGACGATGGCTGTCGCCTTGACGACCGACGGCATCGCGTTGCCGAAGACTTCCGGGTTCTGCGGGAGCTTCAGCGACTGGCTGCTGTTGGGCTCGGATTGTTCCGGCTGGTGGTTGTCCTGCGCCATGGCACCGCTCGCGGCCACGAAGGCGATCATGGCGCCTGCACTCAACGCACGCGTCCTGTTCACTCGAAAAGCTGATGCCACTGTGAGATTTTCCCTTGATTCCCGGTTGGTTGCCATTGCCTAAGCCCGCTGAACGCAGGCTTAGCGGCTAACTCCCTTCAAAGCCAAGTGAACGGCGAAGGTGTTGCCCTTTCTGAACGTGCCGATGCGCTCATAGTCGCGGCGCCAGGAAACGCCAAGCTCGAGGCAGTCGTCCTCATATTGGATGCCGAGCCGGTTCCGCACCGGTTGCCAACCGTTCGCAGTGGAGGTCGGGTCCTCGCTCCTGTTGGTGAGATCGACGACCGATGCCCCGAAGACCGACCAGTAGCGGGTAAGCAGGATTCGCGCCGCGACCCGAAGCTCCTCGCGGTCGCGCAGATCCTCGATCGTCGGATCGATGTTCCGGTTGAGCTTCAGATAACCGATCTGGGCATAGGTCTGCGTCGTCCCAACCGTGAGATCGACCTCGTTGCGGCGGACGGCGAAATTGTTCTTGTCGATGCGGAAGCGGTCGGTGATGTCGATGAAGCGGCCGTATCTGATCCTCGTCCGGCCGACGATGTCCGATACCCGCCCGGTCAATCCCGTGCCTTCGGGGAAGATGTCTCTCAGGCGTCCGAACCTGTAACTTTGCCCGATCGTGCTGTCGATCGAGAGGTTCTTCCGGTCGAGTGACCAGTCGAGACCATAGGTGACGCGCGATGCATCCTCCCACCGGTCGTAGCCGGGGAAACGGTTCAGCGCGAAGAGGTTGCTGTCCTCAAGATCGACGGAGCGGGCGTCCTCGTTGGGGATGTCGATGTTTGGAGTCTGGGGCGTCAGCACGACCTGAACCCGCGGCACAAGCCGTTGCACGCCGCCGAGCAGCGGTCCGATGAACGGCCATTGGACGTCGGCTGCAAGTGCGCCGATCGCTCTCGTATGCCAGCCGTTCGTGCCGCTGTAGATGCTCACGGTCGTGTCCTGGGCGTCGTCGGTGTGATAGACGTCCCCGCGGCCATAGGCAGTGAAAGTGACTTCCTGCCCAAGGGGCGTCAGTTTCCTCAAGTCCCAACGGACGCTTGCAAAGGCGCGCTGCGTATCCTGCCCGTCGATGCGCGTGATCGCGAGGCTGTTGCCCTGGATCTCGAGACGGCCGCCGGCAACATCGTCCACGCGGAAGCGAGCATCGATCGCTGGAAGGGCGATCGGGATCTGCTTTTGCTGGTCGTCTACACGCAATCCCTGGAACGCCCAGCCCGCGATGGAGATGTAGCTGTCAGGCGTAATTCGCTCGACGTTGATGACGTTGCGCAACCGGTCATCATTGGTGATGTCGTACCGGCGCGTGACTGTCTTGTCGGAGGCGATGCGGAGCGAAGAGGTGACGCTCCACTCGGGATTGAGCTGCCATTTTCCGTTGAAGTCGAAATAGCCGCGTATCTGACGGGGTCCGGGCGTCGTTGCGCTCGGGTCGGTCTGGTCGACCCTCCCGTAGGTCAGAAAACCATCGAGCTGGTAGGCTCCAAGGCGATTGAGCTCCCGGTACTTGACCTCGATGGCGGGAAGAACGCTCGTGTAGATGTGCGGCGTGATGGTCGCATCGCGGTTGGGCGCGAGCTGGAGATGATAAGGGAAGGCCAGCTCGAGGCCGTTACGGCTCGAAAGGGCGAAATCAGGAACAAGGAAGCCCGTCGCTCCTTCCGTCCCGCGGGCGATCGAGATGACCGGCAGCAGCGGCAGGTTGATTCCGAATAGCTGGAGGCGGCCACCTTCGAAGCGGATCCTCGGACTCTTGGGATCATCGATGACGCGTGCTGCAGTGATCGACCAACTGGGGGTCTTCGGACACCCTGAGTCCTTGGTGACCGGACAGGGAGTGTAGATTGCATTGTTGAAGGTCGAGACGCCGTTGACCCGTGCTCCATGCGAAGCCGCTATTCGACCTCCGCTTTCGAGAACGACGAGAAGGTTGTCGACCGTCCCGTCCTTCATCGTATCCGTCAACTGGACATTGTCTCCAACGAGCTTGTCGCCCTGGGGCGTCACCATGACGACATGGCCACGGGCATAGACCTGGCCGCTCTTGCGCTCCCAGATGACCTGGTCCGCAGCAAGATAATTGCCATCGCGGTTCATTCGAACCTCGCCGCTTGCGGTCACGACGTCCGCATTGCTGTCGTACGTCACCTGGTCGGCGCTGAATGCGACGAGCTGGTTCTCGTCCGGCACGGGAGTGACGACAATGGGCGAGGGCTGCGCGGGCGCTGCTTGCGCGGCATTTGCCACGGAAGGAACCGTCAGGAGCATGGGCAGCGCCGACCACCAGACAAATCTCGCCCGCAACCGTTCCGCCTGCCCGTCTTTCCCTTTAACTTGGCTCGCCTATCGCACCTCGAACGCGCTCCGACAATCGGCTTCCCGACATCGTTGGACGCTCCTTTGCCAAGCCTGAACTTGCATCCTAAAGCCCTCGCGCACGTTCGCCCAGTTTCAAGGATAGACCCAGATGCAAATTCGTTTCGCCGAGCGCCGGCCAAGTGGCGACTATGCGCTAGTGCTGCCGGTCGCCGGCAAGGACCGCTCGACGTTGGGCACGCTCGGCTCGTCGCAGCAGCCCGTCGCTGCAGCACTCGATCGTCAGCGCTTCGAGGGGGAACCATCGAGTAGCTCTGAACAATTCATTTCCGAGGACGGCAAGGTGAGGCGCCTCCTGGTGGTTGGCACCGGGAGCGGCACATTCTCCGGCGATGCGGCCGAGAAGCTCGGTGGTGCGGCGGTGTCGCAGCTTCAGACCTCGGGCGAGAATGTTGCAGTCATCGATCTTGGCGGACTTGGCCTCGATGCGGATACCAGTGCGCGGGTCGGTCTTGGCGCAGTGCTGCGCTCGTGGCGTTATGACCGCTACCGGACCAAGCTTAAGGACAATCAGAAGCCGACCCTTCAGGAAGTCGTCATCGTCGGCGGCGACGCCGGGGCGGGCAAGCGCTATGACGAGCGTTGGGCAGCTGTCGCGGAAGGCGTCTCGCTGACCCGCGAGCTCGTGACCGAGCCTGCCAATATCATCTACCCGGAGACCTTCGTCGAGCGCGTTCGGGCTTCGGTCAAGGAAAGCGGCCTTGAGGTCGAGGTCCTCGACCCCGGCGCGATGGAGAAACTTGGAATGGGCGCGCTCCTCGGAGTTGCCCAGGGATCGGCGCGCGAGGCGCGGCTCCTCGTCCTCACCTGGAATGGTGCCGAGAAAGGTGCTCCCACCGCATTTGTCGGCAAGGGCGTGACCTTTGATACCGGCGGCATCTCGATCAAGCCGGCCGCGGGCATGGAAGCCATGAAGTGGGACATGGGGGGCGCGGGTGCCGTCGCGGGCGCAATGAAGGCCCTCGCGCTTCGCAAGGCCAAGGCGAACATCGTCGGCATTTGCGGACTTGTCGAGAATATGCCTGGCGGAAATGCACAACGGCCGGGCGACGTCGTCACGACGATGAGCGGACAAACGGTCGAGGTGATCAATACGGATGCAGAAGGTCGCCTCGTCCTTGCGGACGCGATCGCCTACGTGCAGCGGCACTTCAAACCCTCGACCATCGTCGATCTCGCGACTCTTACGGGCGCGATCCTGATCAGCCTTGGTCATGAGTGGGCGGGGCTTTTCTCGAACAACGAGGAGCTTGCCTCCAACCTGGAGAAGGCGGGCGAGCAATCGGGCGACAAGGTCTGGCGCATGCCGCTTGCGGAAGCCTTTGACCGACTGATCGATTCGCCCATCGCCGACATGAAGAATGTCGGACCTCGTGAAGGAGGATCGATCACCGCTGCGCAGTTCATCCAGCGGTTCGTCGAGAACGGCGTAAAATGGGCGCACGTCGACATGGCCGGGAAAGCCTGGTCTGAAAAAGCGGGGCCGACTTACGCGAAGGGCGCGACGGGATTTGGCGTTCGTCTGATCGACCAATATGTGGCGGACGTGCTGGAGCGCTGATCGGGACGGGGCGTGCAGGTCGACTTCTATCAGCTCGCCGGCACTCCGCCGGAGCAGGTGATCGCAAGCCTTGCCGAGAAGATTCTCGAGACCGACAACCGGCTCCTCGTTGTTGCCGAGGACGAGACCTTCCTCGTCCGCCTCGACCGCATGCTCTGGGATCAGGGTCCCTCGAATTTTCTTCCGCATGGCCTTTCGGGTGGTGCTGAGGATGCGCGCCAGCCCATCCTCCTCTCGAGCAGCCCGGACGCGCCCAACCAGGCGAGGCACCTGCTGATTGCGGACGGGAAGTGGCGCGAGGCCGCGCTCACCTACGACCGCAGCTTCTATCTGTTCGACGATTCGACGCTGGAGGGCGCGCGGCTCGCATGGAAGCTGCTGGCGGGCAGGGAAGGGATCGAGCGGCGCTATTGGGCGCAGGAGGCCGGCAAATGGGTTCGCAAGGCCTAAGGGTTGCCGCGGCTGTCGCACGCCGCTAGGCGCCGCACCGAATTCCAACCATTTCAAACACAGGAGACCGCCCGGTCATGGCCGTGACGCGCACCTTTTCGATCATCAAGCCCGACGCAACCCGCCGCAACCTCACGGGAGCTGTCACCAAGCTGCTCGAGGAGGCGGGACTTCGCGTCATTGCCTCCAAGCGCATCCGCATGACGAGGGATCAGGCCGAGGGCTTCTACGCGGTCCACAAGGAGCGGCCGTTCTTCAACGATCTCTGCACCTTCATGACTTCCGGTCCCGTCGTCGTCCAGGTTCTCGAGGGCGAGGACGCAGTAAAGCGCAATCGTGACATCATGGGAGCGACGAACCCGGCCCAGGCCGACGAAGGCACGATCCGCAAGACCTATGCCGAATCCATCGAGGCGAATTCCGTCCACGGGTCCGACAGCGACGAGAATGCGAAAATCGAAATCGACTTCTTCTTCAAGCCCGAAGAGATCGTCGGCTAAAGGACGGGGCTCATCACCGCGAGCAGGTTCTGCCAGATCCGTCTTGGCAGACCCGTGCTGGCGATCGTTGCTGCAGTGACTTCGTCGGACTGGGAAAGATATTCCTTCTGCCGGTCGCTTAGGAGCTTCGCCAGACCCTTGTCCGCGAACAGAATGTTGTTCTCGAAATTGAGCTCGAAGCTGCGCCGGTCAAGATTGGCGCTGCCAATGAGGCCGATCGTTTGATCAACGATCATCGTCTTCGAGTGGAGCAGCCCCAGCCGATATTCGTAGACCTCGACGCCCGCCTTGATGAGGTCCTCGTAATAGCTGCGCGACGTGGCGGCGACGATCCGGCTGTCGCACCGGCTCGGAACCACCATGGTGGTCCTGACGCCGCGCCTCGCCGCCGACGTGATTGCGAACAGCAACTGCTCGTCGGGAACGAAGTAAGGAGTGGTGATCACAAGCTCGTCCCGTGCCGAGTGGATAAGCTCGGAAAAGCAGGACGGCATCGCATCGAAGCTTGACGTCGGGCCCGTACCGATCACCTGCGCCAGGACCGATCCCTCCGATCGAGCCGCAGCCTCTCTCAACAGGTTGCTGATGTCGTCTCCGCCCTCGGCCATCCAGTCGGAGACGAACAGATATTGATTGTGCTGCGCGACGGGGCCTTCCCACCTGGTCATGATGTCGACCCAGGGCGCGTAGCGCGGCTTGATGCGGAATTGTGGATCGGCGAGGTTCTGGCTTCCGCACCAGGCTATCCGATTATCGACAATGACGAGCTTGCGATGGTTCCTCAGGTCCACGCGCCCCCGGATCAGGGTCCACAGCGGATTGCCCACGGGCAAGGCGACCCGGGCCTTGCAGCCATTGGCGCGAAGCTCCTGCCAGTAACTGGAGCGGATCAACCGCCACGACCCGAGCGCGTCGGCGAGAATCCGGACGGT
>DATMHD010000221.1:0-8153 GCA_035555075.1 Sphingomicrobium sp.
GACACGCCTTTAGCGCGCCCGCCCCAATTTCCAACCGTCTTCGCTGATCAGGCGACCGGCTCGGCCTTGCTCGTTCCGGCGGCCGCGGCCACCTCGGCCGCAAAGTCTTCCTGCTTCTTCTCGATCCCTTCGCCGAGCTGGTACCGGGCGAACCCAATAAGCTCGATCGGCGTACCGGCCTCCTTGGCACTCGAGGCGATCACTTCGGCGACCGGGGTCTTGTTGTCCATTACGAACAGCTGCGAGGTCAGCGCATTCTCCTTGCGGAACTTCGCAAGGCCGCCTTCGACCATCTTCTCGATGATGTTCTGGGGCTTGCCGCTCTCGCGGGCCTTCTCCATCGCGATCGAGCGCTCACGCTCGACCAGCGCCGGATCAAGTTCTTCGGCGTTCAGCGCCAGCGGGTGCGCAGCCGCGACGTGCATCGCGATCTGCTTGCCGATCTCCGTCAGCTTCTCCACCGGCGCTGCGCTTTCGAGTGCGACGAGCACGCCAATCTTGCCAAGGCCGGGCGCAACCTGGTTGTGTACGTAGGAGACGACCGCCCCCTGCTTCACCTCGAGAAGCGCCGCACGACGAAGTGACTGGTTTTCGCCGATCTTGGCGATGTTGTCGGTCAGCTTCTCCTGGACGGTGCCGCCCTCCGGATATTGCGCTGCCGCCAGAGTCTCTATGTCCGTGCCCTCCTGGAGCGCGAGCTTGGCCACGTTGCGGACGAAATCCTGGAAGATCTCGTTCTTGGCAACGAAGTCAGTTTCGGAGTTCACCTCGACAACGGCGCCGCGATTTCCCTCGACGGCGACGCCGACAAGACCTTCCGCGGCGGTCCGCCCGGCTTTCTTGGCGGCAGCCGCAAGCCCCTTGGCGCGCAGCCAGTCGATCGCTGCCTCCATCTCGCCGTTGGTCTCGGCAAGCGCCTTCTTGCAGTCCATCATGCCGGCGCCGGTGCGCTCGCGCAGTTCCTTCACAGTCGCGGCCGTGATCTCAGCCATTTCTCTTTCCTTATCTCCCCTCCCGTCGATGGGAGGGGTTGAGGGTGGTTATTGATGATTGAAGGTGGGAATGCTCGGCCCGCCCCTCAATCCCCCGCCGCCTTGGATGGGGGAAGCGATCAGGCTTCCAGCGCCGCCTCGACTGGCGGTTCGGCCATCTCTCCAATGTCCTGGCCACGGCTCGCCGCATTGCCCGAGCGGCCCTCGCCGACGGCCTGGGCGATCGCATCGGTATAGAGCCGGATTGCCCGACTGGCGTCGTCGTTGCCCGGAACCGGGAAAGCAATTCCTGATGGGTCGCTGTTGGAATCGAGGATCGCGACAACCGGAATGCCAAGCGTGTTGGCTTCCTTGATCGCGAGCTCCTCCTTGTTCGTGTCGACCACGAACATGATGTCGGGAAGACCGCCCATGTCGCGGATTCCGCCAAGGCTCTTCTCGAGCTTGTCGCGCTCGCGGGTCAGCTGAAGGACTTCTTTCTTGGTCAGCCCTGCAGTGTCGCCCGACAGCTGCTCCTCGAGGCTCTTCAACCGCTTGATCGAGTTGGAGATGGTCTTCCAGTTGGTCAGCATGCCGCCGAGCCAGCGGTGATTGACGAAATGCTGGCCCGAAGCGTGGGCAGACTCGGCGATCGCGTCCTGAGCCTGCCGCTTGGTGCCGACGAACAGCACCTTGCCGCCGCGGGCAACGGTCTGCTGCACGAAGTCGAGGGCGCGGGCGAACAGCGGCACCGTCTGCGACAGATCGATGATGTGCACCCCGTTGCGGTCGCCGAAGATGTAGGGCTTCATCTTGGGGTTCCAGCGGTGGGTCTGGTGGCCGAAATGCGCTCCGGCCTCGAGCAATTGCTGCATGGTGACGACCGTGGCCGCCATAGTCTTTCTCCTTCCGGTTCTGCCTCAGCGGAGCCGAATGACCAGCCTTGTGGGCCGGCACCGGTATGTTGGCTCCGCCTGTGGGATGCGCGGCGACCTAGTCGAACTCGCCCGCAGTTTCAAGGTCTTGGCACAAGCGCGGCGAAGCTGCTTGACAAGAGAGAACATAACGGGAACATTACGTCGTCTCGAAGGAGGCTTGAACGATGATTGCAGTCCTGGGCACCCTGCCCTTCCTCGCCACTTTGTGGCTTCTGGTGATGTTGGGCGCAAAGGTTCTTGAAGAGAGCGGCGGGAAGATTCTCGCCGCCCTTGGAGGCGGGACGGAGCAGCCGGCAATCGTCCAAGGCGGAGGAAGGCTGCGGCACCAGCGCCGCGCACGGACCTCTAGGACCGACCGCGTATCGCTGCGCGCCGCTGCTTGACCCGCTCGTAGCTCGCAAAGGCAGCAGGGATCATCAGCAGATAGACAAAGGCAAGCGCAAGGAGGGTCATCCAGGGAGCCACCATCAGCGCTGCGCCCAGCAAGGCGACGCCCGCAAGCGCGAACAGCCGCCAGGCCGGGCGGATCCGAATGCTCGACCAGCTGTAGGTCGGGAGGTTCGAGATCATGAGTGCGGCGATGAACAGCGTCCATGCCATCACCCCGGGCCAGGCCTTGAAATGGCCCTCGCCAGTGATCAGCCACAAATAGATCGGGACGAAGGCAAGCCCCGCTCCTGCGGGTGCCGGGACACCGGTGTTGAATCCGGCTGACTTGTGGGGCTGCTCCGCCGCGTCGAGCCTCGCGTTGAAGCGCGCCAGCCTCAGCGCGCAGCAGACCGCAAGCGCGAGCGCTGCAATCCAGCCAAATCGAGGCGCCGTACGAAGGGACCAGAGGAATAGGATGAGCGCCGGCGCCGTCCCGAAGGCGATATTGTCGGACAGCGAATCGAGTTCCGCGCCGAACTTGCTTTGCGCCCGAAGGAGCCTTGCAATGCGGCCGTCCAGTCCATCGAGGACACCGGCAAGGATGATCGAGCCCAGTGCCCGCTCCCAATTGCCGCTGATCGCAAGGCTGACTCCCGTTAGGCCGAAGCACAGCGCGAGCGCCGTGATTGCATTGGGGATCATGGCGCGAAACGGGATCCGTCTTGGATCCCGGTCGTCGGTCATTGGCTGATACCGGTCAGGGCGGCATCGTTCCCGATTTCCGCAATGACTGTCTCGCCGGCGATGGCTCGCTGGCCAAGGAGGATCCTGGGTGACGTGCCAGCCGGGAGATAGACGTCGACACGGCTTCCGAATCGAATAAGGCCGACCCGCTGGCCCGCTTCAACGACATCTCCTTCACGGACGAACGAGAGGATGCGGCGTGCAACCAGCCCGGCGATCTGCGTGAATCCGACGCGAAGGCCGTCGGAGCCTTCGATCATGAAATATTGCCGTTCATTGTCCTCGCTCGCCTTGTCGAGGTCCGCATTGACGAATTTGCCGGGGACGTAGGCGATCCGCTTGACCCGTCCGGTGATCGGCGCCCGATTGATGTGCACGTCGAACACGCTCATGAAGATCGAGACCCGCGTATAGTCGCCGTCGTCGAGCCCTTCGGGACCGCGCAGTTCCGGCGGAGGTCCAACCCGTGCGATCATGGTGACAAGGCCGTCTGCGGGCGAGACGATGAGCTTGTCCCCCCGCGGTGTGGTCCGCACCGGATCCCTGAAGAAGGCTGCAACCCAGACAGTTCCTCCCACCAATAGCCAGCCGACGAAATGGCTGACGAGGAAATAGACGGCGAGCGTCACAAACGCCGCAATGACCACATATTTGCGTCCCTCGGGGTGGACCGAAGGAAAACGCCATTTGACGGTGGTCGTCGGCAACGGGCTGTCGTGCTTGTCGAGCGCTGGCATCGCCCATGCCTTAATGGCCGTAAGCCGTGGGCACAACGCTTCGGTTGCGCACGCTAACAGCCCAATCTAAGGCGCCGCCAACTCCTAAAAATTCGGGAAAGCAAATGGCCAAGATCAAGGAGAAGAACCCGGTTGTCGAGCTCGACGGCGACGAGATGACCCGCATTATCTGGCAGTGGATCCGCGAGCGTCTGATCCAGCCCTATCTCGATGTCGATCTTCTTTATTACGATCTTTCGATCGAGAACCGCGATGCCACCGATGACCAGGTGACGGTCGATGCCGCC
The DNA here is from genome assembly GCA_035555075.1 of Sphingomicrobium sp. Taxonomy (GTDB): domain Bacteria; phylum Pseudomonadota; class Alphaproteobacteria; order Sphingomonadales; family Sphingomonadaceae; genus Sphingomicrobium. The sequence continues at coordinate 4,047 of DATMHD010000221.1, forward strand.
AATGCCATCAAGGAGCATGGGGTTGGCGTGAAGTGCGCGACGATTACTCCCGACGAGGCGCGCGTCGAGGAATTCGGCCTCAAGAAGATGTGGAAGTCGCCCAACGGGACGATCCGCAACATTCTTGGCGGCTGCATCTTCCGCGAGCCGATTGTCATTTCCAACGTGCCGCGTCTGATCCCCGGCTGGACCGACCCGATCGTCGTTGGCCGCCATGCCTTTGGCGACCAGTATCGCGCGACGGACTTTCTCGTTCCTGGCCCCGGCAAGCTTACGATGAAGTGGGTCGGAACGGACGGCGAAGAGCTGGATTTCGACGTGTTCGATTTTCCGGGTTCTGGCGTCGCGATGGGCATGTACAACCTCGATGCAAGCATTCGCGACTTCGCACATGCCTGCTTCAATTACAGTCTGGGACGCGGCTGGCCGCTTTATCTCTCGACCAAGAACACGATCCTCAAGGCCTATGACGGTCGGTTCAAGGACATCTTCCAGGAGATTTACGACAGCGAATACAAGGCGAAGTTCCAGGCTGCTGGCATCGAGTATCAGCATCGCCTGATCGACGACATGGTGGCATCCGCGCTCAAATGGAGCGGAAAGTTCGTCTGGGCCTGCAAGAATTATGACGGAGACGTGCAGTCCGACCAGGTGGCGCAGGGCTTTGGCTCCCTCGGGCTCATGACCTCGGTGCTGATGACGCCTGACGGCAAGACCGTCGAGGCCGAGGCCGCCCATGGCACCGTCACCCGCCACTATCGCATGCACCAGCAGGGCAAGGCGACGTCGACCAATCCCATCGCGTCCATCTTCGCGTGGACCGGAGGCCTCAAGTACCGCGGCAAGTTCGACGATACGCCGGAAGTCGTGCGTTTTGCCGAAACGCTCGAACGCGTTTGCATCGAAACTGTCGAAGCTGGCCAGATGACGAAGGATCTCGCGATCCTCGTCGGCCCGGAGCAGCCATGGCTGACAACCGAGCAGTTCTTCGAGGCGATTGTCCGCAACCTTGAAGCTGCAATGGCCGAGGAAGGGATCGCTGCGTGAGCTGGCGGCGGCAGGCCCTTTATGTGACTGCCGCCCTCCTTCTTTTCTCCCCGCTCGAGGCGCCGCAGCTTCTTGCGTTCCCTTATGTCGAGCAGATCGGCGCGCATCGCGTCTACTCGGAGGTGCCGATCGCGCGGAGGATCGGTGCGATCATCGCTGCTGGAGATGCGCTTGCCGCCCGCTCTCCGATCGCGAGCAGCAGTGCCCATCAATCCATATTCCTGACGAAGGGGGGCTGGCGGTGGACCTGGCTTGCCCTCACCTCGCGCGGCGCGTTCGCGCTGTCGCGGCCAGGATCCGAGGTGATCGTCGTCAACCGCAGCGAACCTTCCTCGGATACGGTCTTCACGGATCGGGAAGTCGGCGGCAAACGCGCTCTATCGGCGACGATCGCTCATGAAATGACGCACGGCGCCATCCGGAAGCGCTTCGGAGTGACTGCGGACTGGCGATATCCGGCGTGGCTGCGCGAGGGATATTGCGACTATGTTGCAGGCGGCGGGAGCCTCAGCGACGCGGAGGCCCGGCAGCTCGTTGCAAGCGGATCCTCTCATCCTGCCCTGGTTTATTGGCAGGGGCGCAAGCGGGTCGAAGCCGAGCTTCAGCGCAACGGCGGCTCGGTGGATGCCTTGTTCGCGAAGTTCGGCGCATAGGGAGACCGAACCCGCTCGCGCCTGACGCCAAGGCCGATGAGCCTTCCTGGGATCCGCCTCAGCAGAGGGAAGCGATCCAGCAGTCGGACGATCAGCGGGACCTTCCGGATTGGCTCGCCGGCTTTCAGCAGGCGCCCGATGATATTGTCCTGCGCGGCTTTCTGCGCGGCCTGGATGACACGGGTCGGGAACAGGCGCCGATCCTGCACCCTGTGAAGCAGCGGATCGACATGCTGCCCGCCGGCAAGCGTGGCGGCGAGAATATTGGCCGCTGCAACGGCATCCTGGACCGCAAGGTTGATGCCGATGCCGCCGATCGGAGACATTGCGTGAGCGGCATCCCCGATCGCAAGCAGTCCCGGACGATGCCAGCACGTCAGCCGATCGAGAGCGACGCTCAGGAGCTTCAAATCGCCGATGTCGTCGAGCTGCGTAAGATCGAGGTCGGGCGCAGCCTCGGCCACCTCCTTGCGGATCGCATCGATTCCTCTCGCTTCGTAGGCTTCGGCAGCGCCTTTGGGGATAAGGAAGGCGCACTGCCAATAATCCGAGCGGTCGATCATGACGAGCAACCGGCTGCGCGCAACATTGCCCCGAAGACCTTCCCGCTGCTCCGGCGACTTGGGGATGCGGAACCAGAAAACATCCATCGGCGCGCCGAGCGTCTCGAGCGGAAGCAGGTTGCGGACGACCGACGTCCGGCCGTCGGCCGCAATCGTGAGACGTGCGCTAATTTCCTCTTCGTCGGCAAGCCGCACTCCCGACACCCTTCCCGACTCCTCGACGAAGCCCTGAACGGGCGCTTCCATGCGCAGATTGAAGCCGGGATAGGCCTTCGCCTGCTCCCGCAGGAAATCGAGGAAGTCCCACTGCGGCATCATTGCAATGAAGGGCGCCGGGGTATGGAGGTGCGAGAGGTCGCCGATCATCCACCGCCTGCCTGCCATGCGCAGCTCTGCGCTGGCGAGCTCGGTGTGCGGCCGGTCGAGGAACTTCTCCAGCATTCCGAGCTGCGCAAGGATCTCCATCGTCGACGGGTGAACGGTGTCTCCCCTGAAATCGCGAAAGAAATCCGCGTGCTTTTCGAGGACGAGCACCCGGCAGCCAGCCCTTGCGAAAAGGAGGCCAGCCATCATTCCGGCAGGTCCTCCGCCGACGACGGCCAGATCAAAATCCGACGGCATGACGTCCGGTCTACCGCCAAAGTGACGAAAAGGGCAAAATCTCCCGATGAAAGGTGAATTCATTACATCTGCATTTAGCGATGCACTCGTGATCCTCGGCGCCGCAGGGCTCGTCATTCCCGCATTCGCACGCCTCAAGGTGACGCCGGTCATCGGATTCATCCTCGTCGGCGTCATCGCCGGACCTTATGCTTTGGGAGCACTTGCAGGCGGCCATCCCTGGCTTCACCTCTTCTCGATCAGCGATCCCGTCAGGATCGAGCCCTTCGCAGAACTCGGGATCATTCTGCTGCTGTTCTCAGCGGGCCTCCATATCAGTTTTAGGCGCCTGAGATCGATGCGGGGGGTGGTGTTCGGCGTTGGAAGCGCCGAGCTCATCGCGTGCGCCCTCCTTATTGCAGTGGGGCTCCTTCTCAGCGGGTTTCCGGTGCGCGCGGACGTCATCATCGGTCTCGCCCTTGCGCTTTCCTCGACCGCGCTTGTCCTTCCGATCTCCGGTATCGAAGGCCCCGTGGGCAAGACCGCGTTCGGCATGCTGCTGTTCGAGGATCTCGCGCTTGTCCCGATCCTCTTCTCGATCGAGCTCGTTGCGGGCCACGAGGAAATCAGTGGCCTTCTGCGCACCGCTCTTCTCGGGCTAGTAGTCGTCGGTGCGATGCTGGTCCTTGGGCGGCTCGCGCTTTCGCCCGTCTTTGCTCAGGCAGCCCGGACCAAGAATCCTGAGATCTTTCTCGCGATCAGCCTTCTTACGGTCATCCTTGCGAGCCAGGCGACCGGAGCCGTCGGGCTGTCACCCATTCTTGGTGCGTTGATCGCGGGCGTCCTGATCGCGGAAACCGAATATCACGCCGAGGTTGAGGCAATAACCGCGCCGCTCGCGGGGCTGGCGCTCGGGATCTTCCTGATCACGGTCGGAATGCGCATCGATCTTGCTGAAGTCGCCCGGGAATGGCCTCTGATCCTTGGCGCGACAACGGCCGTTCTGCTCGTCAAGGCGGCAGTCACGGGCGCCCTGGTGCGCGCCTCGGGCGTCAGGTTGGGTGCGGCGGTCGAAGCCGGCCTCATGATGGCCAGTCCCTCCGAGACAAGCCTCATCGTCCTTTCCGCCGGTGCTGGCGCGGGACTGATTTCCGCAACGCAGGCCGGCTTCTGGACGACGGTCACCGCAATTGGCCTCACGGTAACGCCTCTCCTTGCCGCTATTGGACGACGACTTCGCAGCC
>DATMHD010000222.1:0-3438 GCA_035555075.1 Sphingomicrobium sp.
GACCATTGCGGCCTTGGAGGCGGCATAATGCCAGTGCTGGGGGCTGTCGCCGCGAAATGCGGCACGGCTGGTGACGTTGATGATCCGCCCGCCGACGCCAAGGTCGAGAAAGTGCGAGACGGCGAGCCTGCTCAGGTCGGCGGCCGCCTGGAGGTTGACGGTCATGGTGCGCGTCCAGGCCTGGTGCCATTCATCGTCGGTCGTATTGTCGGCGACGGCTTCGTAGATGCCTGCATTGTTGACGAGGACGTCGATCCGCCCGTCGAGTTCGGCGAGCGCCGTCTCCCAGATGTCGCGCGGTGCGGAGGGATCCATGAGGTCGCCCGCGACGAGCTCCGCGCTGCCCTTGGTCGAATGACCGACGACCCGCTGGCCATGCTTCTTGAGGAGTGCGTAGGCGGCGGCGCCGATGCCGCGCCTCGCGCCGGTGATGAGGATGTTCATGGCTGCCGATTAAAGCAGCTCAACTCTCATTGCGAGGAGCGAATGAGGGAAGGGACCGGTGATGCGCACCCGTCCCCCTTTCGACCTCTTAAGCTGCCATTCCGTTGACGAAGGCCTTGGCGCTCGCCTTGAACGTCGCGATCTGGTCCGAGAAGCGTCCGAAGCCCTGCTCGACCTGGTCGATGTCCTTGGCGACATTCTCCGTATCGGTGCGGATCGCTGCAATCGTTGAACTCATCGAGTCGGCGGCAAGAGCCGTCTCGTCGACCGCTGCAGTGATCATGGTGACGGTCTGGGCCTGGAGCTCCATCGCTTCCCGGATGCGGTCGGCCGAGCTTTGGACCTCTTCGACCGTGCCCTGGATCGAGGCGTTGGATTCAACGGTCTGTCTCGTCGCCTGCTGGATCGCGGTGATCTTGGTCGTGATGTCGTCGGTTGCGCGTGCGGTCTGCGAAGCGAGGCTCTTCACCTCCTGTGCAACGACTGCGAAGCCGCGGCCGGCATCACCGGCGCGGGCGGCCTCGATTGTCGCGTTGAGCGCGAGGAGGTTGGTCTGCCCGGCGATGTCCCGGATGAGGCTGAGGATCGATTCGATCGCTTCGACATGGGCGCTCAGCGCCTGGCTGACCTTGACGGCCTGGCTCGCCTGATCGCCTGCGCGAGTTGCAACTCCGGCGGCGACCTCGACCTCGGAACGGGCGTCCTCGATCGCGCGGATCAGGCCCGCGGCGGTCTGGGCCGCCTCCCGCATCGCAACCGCCGATTGCTCGGCAGCCGCTGCAACTTCGCTCGTCTTGCCGAGCATTCCGCGGGCGGAAGCTGCCGTGGAGCGGGTGCGCTCGGTAAGTGATTTCGACTGCTCGGTGCTCGCGCGGACGAGCTCGGCGACGCGCCGTTCGAACTGGTCGCTCTCGCTGCCCCTTTGCTCCGCTGCATCGATCGCTTCCAGGAGAGCGACCTGGGCAAGGATGATGTCGGTTTCGACCGAGCTCATCCGATAGAATGCGCAGAGGATCTGCTCGAGCTTGTCGCCGTCGGTCAGGAAGCGTTCCGTCATCCGCGCGACCATGCGGCTTGCCGCCTGCGTGCGGGCTGCAATGTAGAGAGGAACCGGTACCTTGTCGGCATAGAGCTGCCGACCATATTCAGCGACGCCCTGGACCCAGTTCGAATCGACCTTGGAGGTATAATTGCTGCTGTAGCGCTCGGCTCGCTCGGCGCCGAACTGCGCCACGATTTCCTCACCGATGATATCGGCCACCTGATCGCGAAGAAGCGAGACGTCGCGATCGAGCGAACCGTCGCGATTATAGGCTGCAAGGCGCGCATTCACCTGTTCGTCCGTCAGCTTCTGCAGCTGTCCAGTCTGGCCACTCATCTTCGATAGTCTCCGTCGCTCGGCCTCGTCGTTTCGCGAGTGCTCATGCGCTCTGAATGGTTAAGAGGCAGTTAGGCGCCGCCCGAAACTTGCCTCACCCGTGCCCCCGCCCTAAGCGAGCGGCACCATGGCTACCGCCCGATCCCGCCCGCTCTCGCCCCACCTGTCCATCTGGCGTTGGGGCCCCAACATGGCCGCCTCGATCATCCATCGTGCGAGCGGCGTTGCATTGTCCTTCGCCGGCCTCGGTATTCTCACCTGGTGGCTCTATGCGATCGCCAGTGGTGCGGAGGCTTATGCGGACTTCACGAAGGCCGCGACGAGCCCATTGGGCATCGTCGTTCTGATCGGCGTCACCTGGAGCTTTTTCCAACATCTCCTGACCGGGATCCGGCACCTCGTGATGGACAGCGGGGCGATCTTCGAACTTGGGATCAACAAGAGGTCGGCAATCCTGACCTTCATTGGCGCAATCCTCCTTACCGTCCTCGTGTGGTTCTATTTCCTGGGAGTGGCGAAATGAGCCTTGGCGACAGCTCCACCCCGATCGGCAAGGTCCGAGGACTTGGGTCCGCCCGTCAGGGCGGCGAACACTGGATCACGGAGCGCGTGACCAGCATCGCTCTGTTGTTGCTGGGTACCTGGCTGATCGCCTCGCTGCTCCTCCTTCCAAAGCTCGACCAGCGAACGCTCGTCGAATGGCTGCACGCGCCGAGCGGGTCAGTCCCGATGGCGCTTCTGGTCATCATCGGCTTCCGTCACGGTCTTGATGGCATGAAGGTCGTCGTCGACGATTACGTCCACCAGGAAGGACGGCGATTTGCCTGGAACACCTTCCTTCTGTTTCTCGCCGTCGCGGGCGGTGCACTTGCCTTGTTCGCGCTTGCGCGAATTGCCTTCGGAGCAGTCGCGTGAGCCCCTATCAGATCGTCGATCATACCTATGACGTGATTGTCGTGGGTGCCGGCGGTGCCGGCCTTCGGGCCACGATGGGCGCGGCCGGAGCCGGCCTCAAGACGGCTTGTGTCACCAAGGTCTTCCCGACCCGCAGCCACACCGTCGCGGCGCAGGGCGGCATTGCGGCGAGCCTTGGCAACATGGGCCCGGACCATTGGCAGTGGCACATGTACGACACGGTGAAGGGGTCGGACTGGCTCGGGGACCAGGACGCGATCGAATATCTTTGCCGCGAAGCTCCTGCCGCGGTGATCGAGCTCGAGCATGCGGGATTGCCGTTCAGCCGGACTGCGGACGGACGGATCTACCAGCGTGCATTCGGCGGCATGACCCAGAACATGGGCGAAGGCCCGGCTGCGCAGCGGACCTGCGCTGCGGCGGACCGCACCGGTCATGCGATGCTGCACACGCTCTATCAGCAGAGCCTCAAATATGACGCCGACTTCTTTGTCGAATATTTCGCGATCGATCTCATCATGGAGAACGGCGCGTGCCGAGGCGTGGTTGCGCTGTGCCTCGACGACGGGTCCATCCACCGCTTCCGGGCGCAGGCCGTCGTGCTTGCAACGGGGGGCTACGGCCGGGTCTATTTTTCCGCGACGAGTGCCCATACCTGCACCGGCGATGGCAATGCGATGGTGCTCCGCGCCGGCCTTCCA
>DATMHD010000223.1:0-2875 GCA_035555075.1 Sphingomicrobium sp.
GCCGGCGGCAATAGTCAGCACTCCGACCGCAATCGACCCGGACGCCTGGTGGATCCAGAAAAGCAGCCTGCTGAGTTCGCTCGAGAAGCGCTCGACATCGGCGGGATCCACGATCGCCGAGTCGTGGTGCAGCTCCCAGGAGCCGATCCGGTAGGCCGCGTAATAGAGCGGCGGGATCGTGAGGGGATTGACGACGAGCGTGAAAATCGCGGCGATGGCGACATTCGCGCGGGCAGGTATCGCAACGAGCGCAGCAATCACCGTGTGCATGAACGGGATGATCACCGCGACGCCAAGACCGATGGCGACGCCCCGTGGGACCGACCGGCGGGTCATGCGCCACAGGGACGGATGGCTGAGATGGGCAGCAAAGGGTCGCAGCAGGCGATAATGATGGACCGTCTCTCTCGTCGGAATGTGACGAGTGATCCAGTGGAAGCGGCCAGCAGGCGGAGTTGCCTCAGCCATTGGATTTCAGCAGCCGCTGCTGCTCCCTCTTCCAGTCCCGCTCCTTCATCGTTTCGCGCTTGTCGTGCACCTTCTTGCCGCGCGCCAGCGCCAGCTCGACCTTGGCGCGGCCCCTGCCATTGAAATAGATGGACAGCGGCACGAGCGTGAGGCCCTGGCGGGTGATTGCGCCCTGAAGCTTGGTTATCTCACGGTTCTTGAGCAATAATTTACGTGGGCGCCGGGGCTCGTGGTTGAGCCGGTTGCCGTGGCTATACTCCGGAATGTGGCTGTTGATCAGCCAGACTTCCTCGCCATCCACGGTCGCATAGCTCTCGGCGATCGAGCCCTCGCCGTGGCGCAGCGATTTCACCTCCGTGCCGGCAAGCTGGACGCCCGCCTCGAACCGATCCTCGACGAAATAGTCGAAGCGGGCCCGCCGGTTCTCGGCGACGACCTTTTGCTTGTCGAACGGCTGGGGCAGCGGCTTGGCCATGATGGCGGAGTTAGTGAGCATGGGCTCAACATGCCAGCGCGGATGCGAACAGCGACCAATTGCGATATGAGAACGATTGCCAAATCGAATGGCTCGGCTCGGGGGTCTTTGGGTGAGCGACGTGTTCGTTTCGTACAAGGCCGAGGACCGCGCCAGGGTTGCGCCGCTCGTAGAGGCGCTTGAGGCGGACGGCCTCCACGTCTGGTGGGATACCCAGATCGCAGCCGGGTCGGAATGGCGCCGTGACATCGAAGAGCAGCTTGACGAGGCCCGATGCGTCATCGTCGTCTGGAGCAAGCGCTCGGTCGGACCCGAGGGACGGTTCGTGCGCGACGAGGCGAACCGTGCCCAGCACCAGGGCACCTACCTGCCGATCCGGATAGACGAGGTCGAGCCGCCGCTCGGTTTTGGCGAACTTCATGCAATCTCGATCAAGGGCTGGAAGGGATCGCGCTCCGATGGGCGGTATCGGGCTCTCCTTGAGGCGACCCGCGCCGTCATCGCGGGCAAAAGCCCCAGGATCGACGTCCCGACAAGCACAGGGAGCATTTCGAGGCGCCGCATGGTCCTTGGGCTCACCGGCGGAGCACTTGTGGTGGGCGGCGGATGGACATTGCTAAGGCCCGGCCCGGCAAAGGCATCCAACAGTATCGCCGTCCTGCCCTTCGCAAATTTGAGCGGTGATCCCCACCAGGACTATTTCTCGGACGGAATTGCGGAAGAATTGCGGAGCGCGCTCGCTCGGTTGCCAGGACTGAAAGTCGCTGGGCGAATCTCCTCCGAAGCCGTGCGCGACCAGGATGCTTCAAGTGCGGCGCACCGCCTCCACGTCGGCCATATCCTCACCGGAAGCGTTCGCAGGGGCCCAGGAGTCGTCCGGATCTCGTCCCAGCTTGTCGATGGGAGGAGCGGCATCGAGCAATGGTCGGCAAGCTATGACCGTCCGGAGGGCAATGTGCTCGCAATCCAGACGGACATTGCCGAGAATGTCATCTCGGCGCTGAGTGTCGAGCTTGGCCGGACAGGGGTACAGGCGCTCACTACGGGCGGCACCCGCGACCCGGAAGCGCACGATCTCTATCTTCGCGCCGTAACCCAGGCCCAGAACGATGATAGCGAGAGCAGCCTCTCACAGGCGAACGCGCTACTCGATGCAGCGCTTTCCCGCGATCCCGGATTTGCAAGGGCGCTCGCGGCAAAGTCGCGCAACCTTTCCTACCTCGCTGATCTTGGCAGATCTCCCGAAGAGACCCGCCGCGGCTATGCTGCAGCGCAGGCCGCCGCGGAGCGCGCCGTCACCTCCGCCCCGCGCCATCCCGAGGCTTATGCATCCCTAGCCGACGCGCTCTACGGTCAGCGCAAGATTTCTGCCGCGATACGCGCGATCCAGAACGGAGCAAGCATTGGGCCGAACGACATCCAATTGTTGCAGGCGGCGGTCACGGCCTGCGTTGCCGGCGGGCAGACCCGCCGGGCCATTGGCTACGGCGAGCGGATGCTGGAGATCGACCCCCTCAATCCCCTCTCCCACCGGCGGCTCTATTATGCACTGTTCTACGATCGCCAGTATGACGCTTCGATCGCGGAGGCCGAACGCACTTTGAAGCTCGCGCCGGGCCTTTGGATTCCGCAATATTTCATCGCGCTATGCCTGCTGTTGAAGAATGATCCGACCGCTGCGCAGCACTATCTCGACCAGCTTCCGGCGGACCTTACCGTAAGGCTCGCCGGCGAGGCGATCGTTGCTGCACGCCTGGGTGACCTTCAGCGTTCGGACCGGAAGCTCGATCAGCTGAGAAGCGTCTATGGCGATGCCGCGAGCTACCAATTCGCCCAGGCCTATGCGCAGAGGCGAAAACCTGATGAGGCCTTCGCTGCACTCCAACGTGGCCTCCAAGTGGGTGATCCCGGGCTGAATACGCTCCGGGTTGA
>DATMHD010000224.1:0-10693 GCA_035555075.1 Sphingomicrobium sp.
GAAAACGCCAAGCAGTACCTCAAGGAAAATCCAGAGATTTCGAAGCGCATCGAGAATGCGATCCGCGGCAAGACCGATGAGGTCGGCGAAGCCCTGATGGTAGGGGCAGGACCCGACGACGGCGAACTCGCCGAATAAGTCTTCAAGGCTCCCCAGCGGCGGGCGGATGCCGCGCGCACTCCGCCCGCTGCCCTTTAGGAAGCAGCGTTTAGGCCAGATCCTCGGGGATCGCCGTCGATTCACGGGCAGCTTCCTGCTCGCCCGGGTCAGCGTCGATCGGGGCGAACAGCCGCTTGGGTTCGGTGACGAGGAGGACGATGAACCCTCCGCTCGCGCATGCCGCAGTCCCAAGCAGATAGGGGAGCGTGGTTCCGTCGAAGTGGCGTCCGATGATGAACCCGAGGATTGCGCCGCCGATCGTTCCGATCATTCCCTGCACCGACGACGCCGTTCCGGCGATCGGCGCCATGTGCTCCATCGCGAGCGTGCTGAGGTTTGAGGAGGTGAATGCGAAGGCACACATGGTGAGTGCCTGGAGAATGATGAAGGTCGCCAGCGTCTCGTGCCCCGCCAGCGCGACCGCTGCATGGATGAGTGCAATGGTGGTGAAGGCAGCGGCGGCGGTGTGGCCGACGCGGCGCAGGCCGAAGCGACCGACGACGCGCGAATTCGTCCAGGACGCAAGCGCCATTGGCGCCGCGATTGCGGCAAAGACCGCGCCGATCAGGTGAGGCGCGTGGAACGCCTCGAACACGATCTGCTGGATCGAGGCGATGTAGGCGACAAGGACACCAAAGCTGATGGTCAGTGCTGCCGTATAGCCCCTGGACTGGGGCTCACGGACCGTCTCCCATACAGCGCCCGCCATGTCGCTCCATCCGAGGCTCCGTCGATATTCCGGATGCAGTGTCTCGGGGAGGCGTATCGAGGACCAGATCAGCATTGCCAGCGCATAAAGGGCGAGCGCTCCGAAGATCGCCTGCCAGGGCGCAAGCAAGAGGATTGCAAGGCCGATGTTGGGTGCAAGGACCGGCATCAGCATGAACACCATGAACACGAGGCTCATGACGCGCGCCATCGCCTCGCGTTCGAAGAGGTCTCTCACCATTGCGACGACGAGCACCCGCGTGACCGCGGCCGATGCGCCCATTGCGAGGCGCGAGACAATCAGGAGCGGGAAGGTTCCTGCAGAAGCGCACAGCAGCGCGAAAATCCCGTAGAGGATGATCCCGGCGGCAAGGACGGGCTTTCGTCCGAAGCGATCGGCGAGGGGACCCCAGACGAGCTGGGTCGAAGCAAAGCCGATGAAATAAGCGACCACGACCAGCTGGCGGTCATTTTCGTTCGCGACGTGGAGTGACTGGCCGATCGCCGGCAGCGCCGGGATCATGGCGTCGATCGCGAAAGAATTGAGGCCCATGAGCGCCGCGAGCATCGCGGTCATCTCGCGCGTGCCAGGGCGTTTCACGCCATCTTTGGGGAGGGAGTCAAACATGTGAGCAGCGCCTGCTGGCCGATTGCCTGCGCGCGTGCAACAGTGGCCCCCGAAAAGGTCTGGGGGTAAACAATGATCGAGCGTCGAGGCTTTCTTCTTGGAGCGGGCGCAGTCGCTGCCGCAATGATCCTTCCGGTCGAGCGCGTTCTTGCTGCGGCACGGGAAAGCCTCAGCCCTGTGAAGTTGCCGCCTCCGATCAGCCAGGCCGAAAGGCTTCGGCGTATCGCGGGCGCCAGGGCGCTGATGCAGAAAAGCGGCATTGGTGCGGTCATCGTCGAATCGGGTTCGAGCCTCGATTATCTGACGGGCGTCCAGTGGCATCGTTCGGAACGCCTTACTGCGGCCGTCATCCCGGCTGTTGGTGATCCCGTCATCGTCACGCCGTTCTTCGAGCGTCCCTCGGTCGCCGAGACGCTCGCCATCCCCGCCGAGATCCGCACCTGGAACGAGGATGAGGATCCACTGAAGCTCGTCGCCGACTTCCTTCGCGAACGTAAGGTCGCCGGCCAGCCCGTCGGTTTCGAGGAAACCGACCGCTATTTCATCGTCGACCGACTGGAACAGCAGCTTCCGGGGCTCAAGGCCATGAGCGCCAATGCCATCGTCCGCGCATTGAGACTGATCAAGTCGCCGGCGGAGCTTGCGCTCATGCAGACCGCAAACGACATCACGATCCGCGCAATGCGGCACGCGGCTGCACGGACGCGTCCTGGAATGACGCCTGCTGACTTCGGTGCGGCGATCGATGCTGCGACCTCCGCGCTCGGCGGATCTCCTGAATTCTCGCTGGTGCTCATCGACGAGGCCTCGGCCCAGCCGCACGGCTCGAGGAAGCCGCAACTCGTCAAGCGCGGAAGCACGATCCTGTTCGATTGCGGGTGCACCGTCCACGGCTACCAGTCCGACATCTCGCGGACTTTCGTGTTCGGCGCTGCTCCAAGCAAGGAGCAACGCAAGGTCTGGGACCAGGTCCGCCAGGGCCAGCAGATCGCCATCCGGGCGGCAAAGGTCGGCGCTCCCGCGGGAAGCGTCGATGATGCCGTTCGCGCAGCCTATGAAAGCTGGGGCTATGGCCCGGGCTACAAGCTCCCGGGCCTGTCGCATCGGACCGGCCACGGGATCGGCATGGATGGGCACGAGCCTGCTTACCTTGTTCACGGCGACATGACGCCGCTTGCGCCCGGCATGTGCTTTTCGGACGAGCCCGGTATCTACATCCCCGGAAAATTCGGGATCCGTCTCAAGGATTGCTGGCACATGACGCAGTCAGGGCCCGAATTCTTCACCCAGCCACCGCCGAGCATCGACCAGCCGTTCGGCTAGGCTCCTCGAGAATCGGTCATCGAGGGACGAAGCGGATCAGAAATGGTCGTGGACTTCGCCTCTTTGCTCGACGTGCGAGGGTGCATGCCTTGTGTCGACCTCGGGAGGTCCCTCAGGCTTCAACGCGCCTTCCCAGCGCGCCACCACGCTTGCCGCAACGGCATTGCCGATGACGTTGGTTCCAGACCGGCCCATGTCGAGGAAATGATCGACGGCGAGGATCAGCAGGAGACCGGCTTCGGGAATCTTGAACATCGGCATGATCGCCGCGATCACGACCAGGCTTGCTCGTGGAACGCCGGCCATTCCCTTGGAGGTGACCATCAGCACGAGGAGCATCGTGATCTCCTGCCCAAGGCTGAGATGGATCCCATAGGCCTGCGCGATGAAGATCGTCGCGAAGGTCATGTACATGATCGACCCGTCGAGATTGAACGAATAGCCGAGCGGCAGGACGAAGCTTGCGATCCGCGGGGGAACTCCGAACCGGTCGAGTTCTTCGAGAGTGCGCGGGTAGGCAGCTTCCGACGAGGCGGTGGAGAAGGCAAGGACCACGGGATCGCGGATATAGCGGACGAGATGACGGGTCCTTGGCCCCACGATGACGAAGCAGACGCCGATCAGAACCGCCCAGAGGACGATTAGCCCGAGATAGAAACTGCCGACGAACTTCCCGAGGGTCGCGACGATCTGCGGTCCGCGTTCTGCAAGTGCGCTCGCGACTGCGGTGAAAACCGCAAAGGGTGCGAACCGCATGACGTAATTGGTGACCTGCAGCATCACCCGGACCAGCGCCTCGACGCCGTGCACGATCGGGCGGCCCTTCTCTCCGATCGCCGTCAGCGCGATGCCGAAGAACATGGAGAAGATGACGATCGGCAGGATCTCGTTGGTGCTCATCGCCTCGAAGATCGACTGCGGCACCAGATGGCTGATGAAGTCCTTGAGGTTGAAGGCAGCCGTTTCGACGCCGCTTGCAGTGGAGGCGGGCGGGAGCGGGAGGTTGAGCCCAACGCCCGGTTGGAGCGCGTTGACGATGACAAGGCCAAGCGTCAGCGAGACGAGGCTCGCGAGAATGAACCAGGAGATCGAGCGAACGCCGACGCGGCCAAGCGCTGCGACGTCGCCCATGTGCGCGATGCCCGCGACAAGCGTCGAGAAGACGAGTGGCGCAATGATCATCTTGATGAGGCGCAGGAACAGGGCCGTGACAATGCTCAGATAGTCGGCGATCTCCTTGAGCTGCGCGGCGCTCGCGGGTGTCCCATCGTCGATCGCTGAGTTGATCGCCCAGCCGGCGATCAGCCCCAGCACCAGCGCGATCATGATGTAGCGGGTCAGTCTCTTGGCCATAAATCCCCTTCTTGGCGCGAACCCAAGCGGGACCTTGGGGCCACGTCAAGCTTCACAGCCGTGTCCCGCATGGGTAGGGCCCCGCCATGGCCGCAGATAATCCTTCTTCTGTCAGCGTGCTCGAGTTCGGGCGCGCGATCCTGCACGACGAGGCGCGGGCGCTTGATGCGCTCGCCGACAGCCTCGGCTCACCCTTCGAGAAGGCGGTTGCGCTGATCTATGACTGCAAGGGCAAGCTGATCGTCAGCGGCCTTGGCAAATCAGGGCACGTCGGACGCAAGATCGCTGCAACCTTCGCCTCGACCGGCACCACGGCTGTCTTCCTCCACCTTGCAGAAGCGATCCACGGCGATCTCGGGATGGCCGCTGAAGATGACGTTGCAATCCTCATCTCGCAGAGCGGGGAAACTGCCGAACTGGAACCGGTGATCGACCACTTCCAGCGGGCGCATATTCCGATCATCGCGATCACTGGCCACGACGGAACGACCCTCGCCGAAGCGGCGAGTGCACCGCTGGTCCTTCCACACTGGCCGGAAGTCGGCCCGGAATCGGTCGCACCGACCACTTCCACGACAATGACGCTGGCGCTTGGGGATGCGCTCGCCATGACCGTGATGCGCCAGAAGGGTTTCACGCGCACCGACTTCGGACGACTTCACCCGGGCGGAACCCTTGGAGCCCGGCTCCGACCCGTTCGCCGTATCATGCACGGCGGCAAGTCGCTGCCCCTGACAGGCGCCATCAGCTCGATGCACGACACGGTCGTAGAGATGACCGCCAAGCGCCTCGGCGTTGTCGGAGTGACGGACGAGGATGGCTATCTCGTCGGAGTGATCACCGACGGCGATCTTCGGCGGAACATCGAGCGGGGCCTCGAGCACACCGCCGGGGAGTTCATGACTCGTGATCCAAAGACGATCGGCCCCGACGATCTCATCGACGACGCGCTCCAGCTGTTCGACGAGTTCAAGATCACTGCATTGTTCGTCGTGAAGGACGACGGAAAGGGCAAGAAGCCTGTCGGCGTGCTTCACATCCACGACTGCCCGACGGGACGATGAACTGCATCATCCTGATCCCGGCGCGGTACCAGTCGTCGCGCTATCCTGGAAAGCCGCTGGTCCCGTTGAAAGGCGCCAAGGGCGCCGCAAAACCGCTCATCCAGCGGAGCGTCGAGGCCGCACGCCGGGTGCCGGGCATATCGGGAGTGTTCGTCGTTACCGACGATGAACGGATTGCGCGGGCGTGCGCGCCGGCGCGGGTCGGCGTTCTCATGACGTCTTCGGAATGCCGAAACGGCACCGAGCGATGCGCCGAGGCGCTGGCCGAGCTCCACGATCCCGATCTCGTCATCAACCTCCAGGGTGACGCGCTCTTGACCCCTGCCTATTTCATCGAAGCGCTGATCGAGCGCATGCGGAGCGACCCGGGTGCGATGGTCGCCACTCCCGCGATCCGCGTGACGAGCAGCGAGGTCCGACAGCTTCAGGCGGAGGAGGCGAGGGGCCTCGTGGGGGGCACCAGCGTCGTCACCGACGACGAGGGTCACGCGCTATATTTCTCCAAGCGGCTCATCCCGCACCTCCCCGAAGGTGCGCTCGACGCGGAAATGTCGCCCATCCGGCTCCATGTCGGCGTTTATGCCTACAGGCCTCAGGCGCTTCGCCGGTACGCCAGCACTCCTCCTGGCGAGCTTGAGCTGCTCGAAGGCCTGGAGCAGCTGCGCTTCCTGTCGGCAGGCGTCCCGGTTGCAGTCGTGGAGGTGGAAACGCCGTCCTTCACGCTTCGCGAACTCAACAATCCCGAGGACGTAGGCCCGATCGAGCAGGCGCTCAGGGAGGCTGGCCTCGAGTGAATTACCTTGGCTCGCTGGACCCGAAATACCGGCTCATCCTGTGTGATGTCTGGGGCGTCGTCCACGACGGCGTCACTCTTTACCCCGGCGCCAAGGACCGGTTGCGGCAATGGCGCGGCGAGGGGCGGTGCGTCGCGCTGATCACCAATGCGCCGCGAACTGCCACAGCCGTGGAGCAGCAGCTCGAGCGCATCGGGCTACCGCGCGATGCATTCGATTTCATTGCAACCAGCGGCGAAGCGGGGATCGACGCGCTGAACGGGCTCGACGATCCCGTGGGTTTCATCGGAAGCTCAGGCGACCGGGAAATCCTCGAGGGAAGAGGTGTGCGGATCGCGCCGGACGATGATTTTACCGACCTTGCCTGCACAGGGATTACCGAGCATCGGCCGCGGCCCGAGGATTATGCAGTCGACCTCGAGCGCTGGGCGGCGAGGGATGTTCACATGCATTGCCTCAATCCCGACAGGGTCGTCGTAAGGGGCGGCGTGCTCGAGGCCTGTGCGGGCGCGATTGCCGATCTCTACCAGGAACTCGGTGGCCGCGTTACGTGGTACGGAAAACCCTTCGAGGCGATCTATCGGCACGCGCTCGATCGCGCCGGTGGCCCTCCTCCAAATCAGGTGCTCGCAGTTGGCGACGGTCTGCCGACCGACATCCTGGGCGCTGCCCGAATGGGTTTCGACGCTGTTTTCGTGAGCGGCGGGATCCATGCCGGTGAACCATTTCCGGAAGGCTTCGCCATGGAAAACGGACTTGGAGACTGGGCCCCTGTGGCGGTTGTCGACGGGCTCGCCTAGAGGGGCGAAATGGAACTCCTCGGACGCGAGATCGGGCTCGACAAGCCCTTCTTCCTCATTGCCGGACCGTGCGTGATCGAAAGCCAAGAGCTTCAGCTGCGCACTGCCGAGCGCCTCAAGACCATCACCGACCGGCTCGGGGTGCATTTCATCTTCAAGTCGAGTTTCGACAAGGCGAACCGGAGCAGCGACAAGAGCTATCGGGGCCCCGGAATCGACGAGGGCCTGCGGGTTCTCGAAACCGTCAGGGATGCGCTTGGCGTTCCCGTCCTCACGGATGTCCACGATATTCCGCAGATCGCCCCCGTCGCCGAGGTCGTGGACGTTCTCCAGACGCCCGCCTTTCTCGCCCGGCAGACCGACTTCATCCATGCGGTTGCAGCGTCAGGTAAGCCCGTCAACATCAAGAAGGCGCAGTTCATGGCGCCGCACGACATGAAGAACGTCGTAGACAAGGCGCGGAACGCCGCGCAGGCGGCAGGCGTCAACGAAGAAACGATCATGGTTTGCGAGCGCGGAGCCTCGTTCGGCTACAACAATCTCGTGAGCGACATGCGAAGCCTGTCGATCATGCGCGAGACGGGCTGCCCGGTGGTGTTCGATGCCACGCACAGCGTCCAGCTTCCTGGCGGTCAGGGGACGAGTTCGGGAGGGCAACGTGAATTTGTGCCGGTCCTTGCCCGGGCCGCGGTCGCCACAGGGGTCGCCGGCATCTTCATGGAAACCCATCCGGACCCGGCCAGTGCGAGGTCCGACGGCCCCAACGCCTGGCCGCTCGATCGGATGGAGAGCCTCCTTACGACGCTCGTCGAGATCGACAGGCTCGTGAAGGAACGCGGTTTCGAGGAGATGAGCCTCTAGGCCGGACGTGCGCGGACGCGGCGATGTTCGCTGAAGAGCTGTAGCATCATCGTCACCGTATTCACGAAGTTCGCAAGGACGAGTGCGACCGCTGCTCCGGTAACACCCCAGGCCCAGGAAAGGGGCGCAATCGTCGCGAAGAAGGCGCCGCTCCCAAGAAGCCTCGACTTGAGCGGCCCGTCGGAGCGCCCGAGCGCATAAAGCATCGGCGCCAAAGGGAAGCTGAAGATGCTGAGGAAGGGGATGGCCATGAGGATCATCAGCGGCTCGTAGGCACCGAGGAATGCCTTTCCGAACAGCAGCGACATGAGAGGCTTTCCGCCAAGGAGAAGGAGGAGGATCGCCGTTAGCGCGATCCCGCTCACGAAGGCCGTCCCGCGGATCATCAGCTTCCAGGGCTTCTTCGAGGAGAGGTCCATCCGCATGACTTCCGGGTAGAAGGCCTTGCCGAGAAGGTCGGCGGGCTTCGCGGCGCTGTCCGCAAGCTGTGAAGCGATCCGGAACAGGGCTGCACCTGCAGGGCCCAGAAGGCCACCGACAACCAGTCTCCCGATCGGTCCCCAAACCGCCTGGACACTGCTCGTCAGGTTGACGTCGATGGCGAAGCGCCAGGCACCTGGAAGAACCGTCGGTCGAAGCGTCGGGCGGATACCAGCAAGGAGCCCGTGCCGCTTGAGCTCGCGCCAGCCAAGGACCCAGGGATAGATCTGGCCTGCAAGATCGGTTGCGTACCAGACGGCGACGTAGACGGGGAAACTTGCACCGCTGACGAACGCGGCGCCGGCGAGCACGGCGCGGCTGATCGGGGTGATAGTATCGGACCAGCTCATGAGGTCGAAGCGGTCGAGCACTCGAAGCACGCCATCGGGCGTTGCGGAGCTCATGATCGGGAGCACCGTGCAGTAAAGCATCGCGAGCCAGAGATAATCGTGAGTGATGCCGGTCCAGGGCCCGATCAAGGGCAGCAGGATCGCGCCGCCGATGAGCCCGACGATGCCGCTTACGACATCGAGCCCGAACGCAAAGCCAGTCGCCACCTTGAAATGCTCCGGGTCACCTTCGGCAACACCGCGACCCCCGTAGCGCACGATCAGCTGCCAGGACTGGAACTTTGCAATCCCGTTCACCGCCCGGACATAGCTCGTGATGAGGATGAGGATGCCGAACATGACGACGCCCAGACCTCGCGCCGCGAAGGCGAGAGTCGCAATACTGCACAGCGCCGCCACGATCTTCGAGACGCCGAGATAGCTCGTATTCTTGAGCAGCGAGCGGAAATGCTGGTCTTTGAACCAGTGCTTCATTGCCGTTGGGCTTAGACGCGCGCGGACAATCCGCAAGCGTCCTTCGGCCGAGCGCGCGTGGGAGGGCCCCCGAGGTCCGCAGGGGAGCGCCGCTCGCAAGGGCGAGGCGGCGCTCGCCGCCCTTGATCCTAGGCCGGTTCAGGCACGCGCTGGATCACCTTCTCGGCGAGTGGGCCATTGAGCTCGGCGAGGTGGTCGAATTCAGATTCGTAGGTCGCAAGCCCCTGGCTTTGCGACCTCAGCTCAGCCTCGAGGCCCGACAGTTCCGCCTCGGGGATCAATGCGTCGATGCGGTCCCAGCCCGTCCAGCCGTCGCGGGGACCCATGCCAAGCATCTGGCCCCGCCGTCCGGCGACGGCCGAGGTGATCCGGCTCGTTGCGCTCGACGGACAAACGACGCTGAGCTTGTGCATGGGCTCGAGGAGGTGCGGATTGGCCGCTGCAAGCGCTTCCTGCATCGCGATCCGGCCTGCAAGCCGGAACGCGAGCTCCGAACTATCCACACTATGATAGCTACCGTCGACCAGGGTCACGCAGCAGTCGACGACCTGGAAACCGAGCGGTCCTTTGCGCATCGCTTCGATGACACCTTCCTCGACAGCGGGGATCCACTGCTTCGGCACTGCTCCGCCGTGGATCTTCTCCTCGAACAGGAAACCTGAACCGCGGGGAAGGGGCTTCAGCTCGATGATGACGTCGCCAAACTGGCCGTGGCCGCCGGACTGCTTCTTGTGGCGGCCCTTCTGGGTGACGGGCTTCCGGATCGATTCCCTGTATCCGACGCTCGGCGGGTGGCTGTTCACCTTCACCCCGTAGCGGCGGTCGAGGCGGGACAGCACCGTGTTCAGATGCTCGTCATTGACGCCCCGAAGGCGAATCTCGTGGTTCGCATCGTCATGCTCGACGATAAGCGCCGAATCCTCCTCGCTCAGCCGCTGGAGAGCGCCCGACAGCTTGACGTCGTCCTTGCGGTCAGCTGGTTCGATGGCGATTGCGCAGTTGCGCGCTGGATAGTCGACTTCGACGGGAGACGGGAGCTTGCCCGCGCCAAGCCATTGGCCTGCTCTCGCACTGTCGATCTTGGCAACCGCGACGATGTCGCCGTCGCGCGCTTCGCCCACCTTTGCCGTCTTCTCTCCCTGGACGGTGAACTGGGCGCCAAGCCGGGCGTGGTCACCATCCTCGCTTTTAAGGTCCGAGCCCTCGGCAATGCGGCCGCCGAGCACGCGGGAAAGTGCAAGGCGCCCGATCGGGCCGTGGATCACCTTGAAGACGTAGAGGGAGGGATCCGAGACCCCGAGGCGATTGGACGTGCCCTGGGGCGAGGGAGCTTCGTGCCGCATGGCCTTGAGCAATCTGCGGACACCCCAGGAACTGCTTGCGGAGCCGAACAGCACCGAGACACCAAGATTGTCGCCGGTTTCGCGGGCGAGGTCCTGGAGGACCTTTTCGCGCGTCGGCGACTCATCCATCAGCAGCTGTTCCAGAAGCTCGTCATCATGATCGGCGAGCTGCTCGAGCATGTGGGTGCGCGCTTCATGCTCGCGGTCCTGAAGCTCTGAAGGGATGCCGACCCGTTCGGATGCCTGGCCCGGCCTGTATTTGAACGCATATTCGAGCGCGAGGTCGACGAAGCCACTGACCTTCTCGACGTCCCAGATCGGTATCTGACGCGCCATCAAGGGCGAAACGCTCATCG
>DATMHD010000225.1:0-8290 GCA_035555075.1 Sphingomicrobium sp.
CGATCTACTCGAAGGAGAGCAGGTGGCGATCGTCGACATCACGAACGGCGCCAGGATCGAGACCTACGTGATCCCGGGTGCAAGGGGCAGCGGCGTCATCGGCATCAACGGCGCGGCCGCACATCTTGTCCATCCCGGCGATCTCGTGATCATCATGAGCTATGCGCTTTTCGACGATTCCGAGGCCGGCGCCCTGTCGGCGAGAATCGTCCATGTCGACGAGAAGAACCGGATCGTGAAGATCGGGAATGATAGAGCAGAGCCGGTACCAGGCTCCGACCAGCTCAGGGGCGACCTCGCGGCCTAGGGACGTTGCCGACCAGGACGCGCCAGGGCGCGGGCAGGAAGTCCGTCGACATATAATAATAGAAGAGGCACTGGCCTGAAGACGCGCGGTTGATGCCCTTTGCGATGCCGAAGGCGACATCACCGCTGAACACCGGTCCGCCGCTGTCGCCAGGAACGCACCCCGGTCCCCTGACCGTGACCCAGGTAGGTGAGCAGGGGCCGCCGCAAAGGTCGCCTGGCGGCGCATAGTCGGTGAGTTCGACCGTTGCGCAGCTGTATCCAGAGCTTTCGCCATAATGGCAGACGAAGTCGCCGGCCCGAGTGCTTGCAAGGTTGCGCCAGGTCGACACGCGCCTCAGTGTTCCAGCGCCGCGGTTGCTGTAGAAGAGCGGGTCGGAAGAGTCAGGGCTGCCGTTGATCTGGACATCCTGATAGGCAGCTCCCCAGGACCCGATCATCGGGAGGTCGACGGTAGTTCCGTCACGATCGACATAAGTGAGATCGTCGGGGCAGTGCGCTGCCGTCGTGATCGCGGTTGTTTCCCCGTTGGTGACGACAAATGCCGTCGTGCAGAGGTTTCGCCGGTTCGTCAGCTTGTTGAGGCCTTCGACGCGGCCGCCGCCGTCGACCTTCATGTTCGCCTCGTTGAGCTCGTTGATGACGACCCGCACCGGAACGCCGCTCACCTGCTCGGCGCGCGTCCTGATGGCCTCGAGGCCATATTGGTCGACATCGGCGCGTGCCACCAGGAGCACGACTTCACCTGTCCGCTGGTCGTAGCCCGCGCCGCGGGCGTTCGGGAGGTCGGCGCGAAGGTCGATGAGATGCTTGCGCATGGCATCGAGCGCCTGCGCGTGGGTGGCCTTCGCGCCCGTCCGGAAGACGATCGGCACGCCCGATGCAACCCTCTCCGCGACCGGTTCGCTTCCGGTCAGCAGAACGACGATCCTGTAGTCCGGCCTGTGTTCGATGGAGATCCCCGCGAGGCGCTGGCTGAACTCGCGGGCAATCGCATCGGTTGCTGCAACGCTCTCGTGCTGCGCCTTGAGGCGCCGGAGGCCTTCTGAAGGAGCGACGCCGAACTGCGCCGCATATTGGGCCGCATCATCGGTGAGTGCTTCGGTCCTCGTCTGCACGTCTTGGCCTGCGGCTGGCGCCGCAAGGACAATGAACAGCAGGGCCAGCAACCATCGCATCGCGCTTGGGGCATCACCATGTTAGGAGCTTGCCCGCAAGGAGGACCTCATGGCCACGCTCTCAACCGTCTTCGACCTGACGCCCCCAGGCGAGCATCAGTTCCAGGATCTCGTTGCGGACCTTGACGAGGACGAGAAGCACGTGCTGCTCGAGCATGGCACCGAAGCGCCCTTTTGCGGGGTGTTCCTCGACGAGAAGCGGCCGGGCGTCTTCACCTGCCGGCTATGCGGCCTTCCGCTCTTCCACGGAGGGACCAAGTTCGAGAGCGGGACCGGCTGGCCAAGCTTCACCACACCCTATGCCGTCGGACACCTGAAATACATCCAGGACAGAAGCTATGGCATGGTGAGGACCGAGATCGTCTGCGCGAGGTGCGGTGCGCATCAGGGGCACGTCTTTCCCGACGGCCCCCCGCCAACAGGCGAGCGCTACTGCATCAATTCTGTGAGCCTGGCCTTCACCCCCAGCGGCGAGCGGCTGCCGGACAAGCTTGGCAGGGGTGCTCCTGAAGGCGAGATCGCGGAGGCCTGATATGATGGGCTCACGGACGTCAGCGCTCCGCCTGCCGCTGCTCTTGCTCATCGTCCTGCTGCTCGTTTCAGGATTGATCGGCGGCCTCGTCGCAAGGATGCTGCCGACCACCCAGGTCGATCCCGGACCACGGCTCCTCGCGGGCGCTGCCGACAACAGCCTTGCGCCCCTGGTGCGGAAGACGGCGCCGGCAGTGGTCAACATCGCGGTG
Organism: Sphingomicrobium sp.; assembly: GCA_035555075.1. Lineage (GTDB taxonomy): Bacteria > Pseudomonadota > Alphaproteobacteria > Sphingomonadales > Sphingomonadaceae > Sphingomicrobium. The sequence continues at coordinate 2,228 of DATMHD010000225.1, forward strand.
CTGCAGCCCTCGCCCGCAGAGCAGAACCCGCTCCTCCAGGACCCGTTCTTCCGCCGTTATTTCGGGGTTCCGGACGCGGCTCTCCAACCCGCCATGGCCGCAGGTTCGGGCGTCATCGTCGATGGACAACGGGGCTTCGTGATCACCAATTTTCACGTGATCCAGAATGCGAATGCGGTCGAAGTCATCTTGCGGGACGGCCGCAAATTCGGGGCACAGCTGCTTGGCGCGGCACCCAACCTTGACCTTGCGGTCCTCAGCATCGGTGCGAGGAACCTTCCAAGCCTTCCGCTCGGCGACAGCCGCAAGCTCGAAGTAGGGGATTATGTGGTTGCCATCGGCAATCCGTTCGGTCTTGGACAGACGGTCACCAGCGGGATCGTCAGCGCGACCGACCGGCCGCTGGGGCAGGGGGACTCGAGGCGCTTCATCCAGACCGATGCTCCCATCAATCCGGGCAATTCAGGAGGCGCTCTCATCAGCCTCCACGGTGAACTCATCGGCATCAATTCGGCATTGTTCAGCCCCGGGCCCAGCGAAAGCAGTGCCGGAAATGTCGGCATCGGCTTTGCGATCCCCAGCAATGTCGTAAAGCAGGTCCTCGCCGAGGCAGAACGGGCGCCCGCGAGGCAATAGTTTTGGAGCCGCCTACCAGTCCGGCAGCATGGGCCAGGCTACCGGCCCTTGTCGCCGCTTGTTCTCATGAAGCTGTAGTCGATGCGGATCCTCACCCAGGACCCGATGAGCGGCTTGCCGCCCTTTCTTGGTGGACGGACCCGGAACTGCCAGGCGGCCTGCCGAACCGCTGACGCAAGGTGCGAACCCGCCGGATAATTTTCGAGCTCGATGCAGTCCTCGACACGATCGTTCGGCATGGTCCTGCACTCGATGAGGCCATAGCCGTCAGGGGCGTTCCTCGGGAGATAGCCTGAGAGCTCGGCGTCTGTCGGCTCGCGTGCCCATTCGGCATTGTACAAGGCTTCGCCATTGGGCCCGCGGCCCACGACCTCACTGTCGCCAGCGCTTCCCGAACCCGCTGCGGGGATCTTCGAGATGTCGGACGCCGCCATCTCTTCGCTGCTCATCTCGATCCAGGGAGATGGCTTCTTGGAGGAGCGAGGCGGAGGCGCGATGGTTGGCTTTACCGGAAGGATGATGGGCGGCGGCTTGGGCGTCGGCTGCTCTTTCGTCACATGCCTGGGCTGGACCTCGCTTTTCCTCGTCGAGGAGCTGCTTCGGCTCTCCGGACTGAGGTCGATGACGATCCCCCTCAACGTCTTTTGTGAAGCCGGCGGCGGAATGATGCCGAGCGTCATCAGGACGAGAAGGAGGACAAGATTGATCGCGACGGCAAGCGCGAAGCCTGACGCACGCCGCTTGAGCGGCTGCCGGTCGTACGGCGAAGGGAGGCGGTAGGCAGGCAAGAGTGGTGGATTTTGAGCGTCGCGTGTTTTGCCGACTAGCCGTTTTCAACGTGAACCGGGAGTGAAGTCTTGGCGCGATCCTTGGCCGGCGCTTATGAACTGAAAGATGCAAGCAGCGAAAGTGGATGAAGAGCAGTCGCTCCGCGACGGGGCCGAGGCCTTGCGTCATGGCCGGCTCGCAGAAGCCCGCGAAAGGTTCGAGCATCTGGCGCGCTCGGGTTCGTCCAATCCGCTGGTCTGGCTGCTCCTTGCAATCTCCTGCCGGCACATGCGTGATCCCGGCTCTGAGGAAGAGGCGCTTGACCGCCTCCTCGCACTTGATCCCGGTTCGCTTCGCGGGCTGATCATGAAGGGTGATTGCCGCGCCCATGCAGGCGCGAATGCGGACGCGATCCGCTACTATCGTGCAGCGCTTGGAGTCGCCGAGCGGATGTCCGTGCCGCCTGATGCAATTGGCGAGGTCGAGCGGGCGAGGAACTCGCTGAAGGGCCTCGAGGACCGGGCGCATTCAAAGCGCGAGGAACTCCTAAGGTCCCGCGGCCTACCGCCGGAAGGATGGAGTCCGCGCTTTGCAAGAGCGCTCGACATCGCAGCAAGCCGGCGACGGCTCTATCTCCAGCAGCCGACGGTCTTCACCTATCCCGAGCTTCCCCACATCCAATATTATGATCCGTTGGACTTTGCCTGGGCGCCGGCAATCGAAGCTGCGACGGACGAGGTCCGCGAGGAATTGCTCGAGTTCCTCAAGCGTGAGGGAACCGGGAACTTCCGGCCCTACATCCAGGCACAGGATGGCTCCGTCCGGCTCGATGCCAACAAGACGCTTGTCGACAACCGGGACTGGAGCGCGCTTTTCCTGTGCGAGAACGGTCGTCCCGACGAGGCGCTGGTCGAACGCTGCCCCAAGACGTTCAAGGTCGTTCAGGAGGCGCCGCTCGCCCGCATTCCGGGCTGGGGCCCCACGGTCATGTTCTCGTTACTCAAGGCCGGCGCACGAATTCAGCCGCACACCGGCATGTTCAACACGCGGCTGGTGTGTCACCTGCCGCTCATCGTCCCACCCGACTGCCGCTTCCGGGTCGGGAACGAGGTACGCGAATGGCAAGAGGGCAAGCTCTTCATCTTCGATGACACGATCGAGCATGAGGCATGGAACGACAGCAGCGAGGATCGCGTGGTCCTGATCTTCGATATCTGGCGCCCTGAGCTCAGCGAGCAGGAACGCCGCGAACTGACAGCACTGTTCGGCCAGCAATGAGCGAGGAAGAGGCGCTCGGCCGCGGGCTGGAGGAACGACCGCGATCGGTTGCGGCGCATCTTGCAATGGCGGGATTCCAGGCGCGCTCGGGCAAGGAGCAGCTCGCGATCACTTATTACCGGACTGCATTGCGACTTGCCGGCTGCCAGGAGATCGACGGCGAGAGCGAACAGATGCTGGCGGCCGGGCGCGCCGCACTTGCACGCCTGGAGGCTGCTGCCGACGCGCGCCGCGAGGCCCGCCTCAAGGAACGGGGCGTCCTCAAGGATCAGCGGAGCCCTCGCTTCCAGGAGGCCCTCGATATCGCCGCCGGACGCCTCAAGACCTACGTCCAGGAACCGACCGCCTTCAGTTACCCCGGGCTTGCCGCCGTCCAGTTCTTCGATCCGGCCGAATTTTCCTGGAGTGGCTCTGTCGAGGCCGCGACCGGGGCGATTCGCGAGGAGCTTGGCGCCCTTCTATCGGGAGGCGCCGACGGATTCCGACCCTACGTCCAACACAACAGCGTTGCGCCCGAAGCCAACAAGGCGCTCCTTGGGAAGCGGGACTGGAGCATCCTTGGCCTGTGCGAAAACGGGTGGGTCGCGCCAGGGATTGTCGAGCGATGCCCAAGAACCTGGGATGCGATATTGAAGGCGCCCCTGCCGCGCATTGCAGGATGGGGGCCAACGATCGTCTTCTCGATGCTCAAGGCGGGCGCAAGGATTGCGCCACATACGGGCATGTTCAACACCCGCCTCGTCTGCCATCTTCCGCTGGTCGTGCCTCCGGGCTGCGGCTTCCGGGTGGGCAACCAGGTCCGCCAGTGGGAAGTCGGCAAGCTGCTGATCTTCGATGATACGATCGAGCACGAAGCCTGGAACGATAGCGAGGAGGACAGGATCGTCCTCATCTTCGACATCTGGCGGCCGGAGCTGAGCGAGGAGGAGCGCTACCAGCTGACGGCGCTCTTCTCCGACTGACGCGCAAGAGGGTGATTAACTGACCTTGCGTCTCTTCGCTCCCGCGGGCGAGGACAATAGCCGTGGAACTGCTCATCCGGGACGTAAAGGACGGCGATGCGGACGCAATCGCGCAGATCTACAGGCATCACGTTCTTCACGGCACCGCCTCCTACGACATTGAACCGCCGCCGACCGCCTTTCATCTCGAGAAGGTGCGTCGCATCCGTGCTGCCGGATGGCCTTTCCTTGTCGCCGAGCTTCGGGGCCAGCTCGCCGCTTATGCCTATGTGACGCAGTTTCGGGATCGCGCCGCCTATCGCTTCACCGGCGAGGACAGCATTTACGTCCACCCCGAGAAGATGGGGCAGGGGATTGGAAGGGTCCTCCTTGAGGAACTGGTGGAACGATCGGGCAAGTCGGGCTTCCGGACGCTCGTTGCAGTGATCGGCGGGGCGGAGCCGGCATCGATCGCCCTCCACCGGAGATGCGGCTTTCGTGAGGTCGGCCGCCTGGAAGCGGTCGGCTTCAAAGCCGGCAAATGGCTCGATAGCGTCTACATGCAGCGCTAGCCGTTTTGCGCCTGGTCGCGCGGTTGCTAAGCTTCCCCGAGTGCAGCGATTGGGGAGCGCTGATGGATTCGTTCGACTACCTCTTCAGCTTCTACGGGCTCCTGCTCGGCATCGCTGTTGCCAATGTCGCCATTGGCTTTGCCGACATGTGGCGCGATTGCGAGAAGGTCGCCGTCGGCACATGTCCCCCGCTCGTCGCGTCAAGCGTGCTCCTTGGCGGGATGAACATCTGGCTCCAGATGTGGCACACGCGGACCGACCTGTCGGTCGACGGGCTCCAGATGCTCGCCGCGGCCGCAGTGTCGCTTCCCTATGTCTTCGTGAGCCGCGCGATCTTCCCAGGGATCGAGGACCGGCCCGAGCGCAGCCTCGAGGAACATTACCTCAAGCACCGCAAGATGATCCTGGTGCTGCTGGCGATCCCGCCGATCGTCTCCGTGGCAACACACATGGCGCTCGACCGCGTCAGGTATGAGGGTCTTGATGCCTGGTGGGCGGCGGGCCGAATCGCTCTTCCGCTGCTTCTCATCGCATTTCCAGGCCGGCCTGTGCAGCGCGCGGGGCTTGGAGCACTCAACCTTGTGCAGCTGGTCGGTCTCCTCGGAGGCCTGTTCCGTTAACCGTTTCTGCTGACATCTGGGTAATGTCGCGGGCGTAAACAGCAAGTCGGCAGGGTCGCTCGGTTTTTAGCGAGCTCGGCGGCCCTGCCACCAAGTGCCGGCGGGGCCTTGCCAGAGATTGGACCGGCCGGCGAGCATGGGGGCCCTGCCTCCGCCGGATTGCTCCCCTTGCCGGCGTCGAGACGGGGCCCTTCCTCAGTCGTATGGAACCTGTGTCATCCGGCCGACGTTCGTCCGCCACGATGGATAGCAAGACCTTGAACCTCTGGCGGCAGATCGAGAGCGGCCGCAGGCAGGGGCGTCAGCAGACGGGAGGCCGCGCCAAGCCAGGTTCCTCCCCCGCACCCCAGAGCGCCGGCGGCTAGCCGCAGGACTCGTTCCGACCAGCTGCGGCGGGCGTCCCGATCGCTTTCTTGGCCGCCCGAACAGCGTTACAGCGGCTCTCGTCCCAACCTGAAGAAAGGAGGGTTCGATGAGCATCCTCAATGGGCTACTTGGCCAGGTCTCCGACAACGCCACCATCCAGAACCTTGCGGCCAAGGTCGGCCTTAGCCAGGAGCAGGTGGAGCAGGCGGTGGCAGCGCTCGGCCAGGCGCATGCGAGCGAAGGCGACACCGTTTCCACCGCTGCAGAGCAGACCGGCCTCCCGCAGGACAAATTGCAGGAGATTGTCGGCCATATCGGCGGGGAAGGTGCGCTTGGACAGTTCGCATCCCTGCTCCAGGAGGATGGCGGCGGGATGCTTGGCAGGATCAAGGGCATCTTCTGACGGAAGCCCGGCTTTTCCCGGGTCGTCTTTAATGATCCTGAAAGTCCTTTTTCGGGCGCGGAGGGCTAGACTTTAGCCTCGCATGATCGACGGGAGAGAAATCATGAAGAGGATTATTCTTGCACTGTCCGCGATGAGCCTTGTTGCAGGATCGGCTCCTGCGCTTGCCGGTCCCTGCAAGGACGCGAAGGGCAAGTTCGTGAAGTGCCCGGCCAAGCCCAAGGTGTGCCGTGACGCCAAGGGTCATTTTACGAAGTGCAAATAGGTATCTCCAAAGCAGTCGGCCCCGAATCGCCCTAGCTGGGGCGTGTTCGGGCCGCGCTGAGGAAGCTTCAGGGTCCTGGGCTCGGAAGCGGCCGGGTTCTCATTTGTGGGCCTGGTTTCGACGACCGTTCGCAAGCCTTTTGATGTCGGCGTCGATCTCGGCTGCCCACGCGCGAAGCTGAGCTGCCATTTCGCGGTCATGGATGTGGTCCGAC
>DATMHD010000226.1:0-4364 GCA_035555075.1 Sphingomicrobium sp.
TATCGCGCCTTCACGTACGCATCCTTGAGCTTTTCGAACATTGCCCGCTTTTTTCGCGTGTCCGTTGGCCAAACCGATCGCAACGCGGGATGGACCCGTTCTGCTTGCGTGCGCAGGAATCCGAGATTGTGCACGTGCGGCGTGTAAAAGGTGCAGACTAAGAGGACACAATGGTAAAGGCTCTCGGCCGCTTGATGCAAAAGAAACGCGGCTCGCTTATAGCGCCCTTTTCCGATCAGATGGTCTGAACCTTCTTCAAAATCCGCAGCAGCGTTGAGCCACTCTTCAAAGTACTCTCTTGCCAAGGCGAGCGCTTGTTCAGGAGTCTTCGGCTTAGCTTCGGCGAGCTCGCTGTCATCGCTCTGGTAAATGGCAAACCCGTCTCTCGCGACGTCCATGAAGAAGAAGCGGCCATCGGCGAGCGCCTCGTTCACCTCGTGGAGTGTGTGAACGATAAAATTGACCGGCGTCTTCAGCGTCCTCGTGATCGACAGTTCCCGGTTGAGCCGTTCCTCGGCCTTCACCCAATATTGGACCCGGTCGACTAGCCTTTTGTCGTTGACGATGATGAGGAGGTCAAAGTCCGACCGGTAGCCTTTCGCCGTATGCGGCTCGTCGACCCAGTTCCCGCGCGCGTATGACCCGTAGAGGATGATCTTGAGGATCCTGCCCTTCTTCTTCCAGTCCTGGGTCGCAAGCGAACGCGCTTCATCGAACTCCTCGAACAGGATCTGCACGACACGGTCGAGCTCGCGCTGCTTTCCTGGCGGAAGGTGATCAAGATCGGTGCGCATTTAGAGCTGTTCCTATTGCGTCGAAGAGACGCTGCACAGTCCAAGAACGTGGTATGGCGCTCCGCGTAAACCCTTAGGCGACGGGACAAGGTGCCGCTTCGGTCAGTGCAATCGGCCAAAGAAGTAGCAGTCGCAGTGGAGCAGATCGCGAAGCCGGCGAGCTCCTTCGTAATGCCCAACCGCCCTGCAATCGATCTTCTCAATGAACCACCAATCAGAAGCGCTTGGAATGTCGTGCTGCAAGCACTCGCGACGCAACGATCTCAATTGCGGCAAAATCCTCGTCGTCAGATCTCGCGCCAGGACGCCTGGAGCCGCCCGATCCGGCGCATCTGGCCTGAACGACCCAAATTCAATATGCTGTACGTCGCCGGCTATTTGTCGGCGGGGGGCACATAATGGACAAGGGCTGGAGCGAAGCTCTCGCGCTGATGCAGCGCGCTTTGGCAATGCTCGACGAGACCAAGGCGCCAGCGGAAATCGGCGCGCACCTCGATCTCGCGCTCGTTCGCCTTGCGGAGCATATCGACACCGCTGCAGCTCAAATGCCGCAGCGGCAGTCAAGGCTCACCGGTTCAGACTGAGATCGATGCGAGCGGAAGCATCTCGAAATAGCGGCGCATCCGCTCGATCCCTTCCGGGCTGAGCTCGACCCAGCTCCTGCGGCCGTCGGTCGTATCCTCGCTCCTGACTGCAAGACCCTCCTCCTCGAGCTTTGCAACCCAGCGAAGGGCGGTCGTCGCAGGCACGTAGGCTGCAATGCAGAGGCTCGAGACCGACACGCGCTTCTCTTCGAGGTGCAAGGCATAAAGCTCGAGCAGCATGTCCCACGCGGGATCCGCGAAGAGATCAGGCGAGAACAGCGCGTCGCGCCGACGCCTGGCTGCCTGGACCGCTCTTACGAGCCGGTCGGGAAGTGCACTCGCGTCGGCACCGCGCCGGTCGACAGTTGCGCCAGCAATCCCATGAACAACACCCAAATCGTGGTCGAAGGAGGTCGAACGATCCGGGTGACCAAGGTTCGTGTACGCCATGCTTCCCATCGGTTGTTTCTCCCAAGCACAACTAGTCCTGAGCACCGCCTTTATTACTAGAAATAGTTAATGCTTCGTTGTCAGCTCGGAGATTGTCGGGCCTTTTGCGTGACTTGACCGCAGAGGCAATCGCAACCGATCTGGATGAAGCGTTGAGGATTCTGAAAAAAGCCCACCCCATAATCGGGGGCGCGGGGGGAAGTGGGCCAAATGGGGAATTCAGAAGCGAAGCGCGTTTCATCGCGGATCAACGAGCGGCGCGGACAGGCGCGCTACACGCTGATCCTGAGGGTCGGCGTCCTCGAGCAATATGGCAAATCCTCGCTCTGCCTCGTCAAGAACATCTCCTCATCCGGCGTCCAGCTCAAATGCTACTCGAGGCGGCCCGTCGTTGATGGCCATGCCTCCATCCGCGTCGCCGACGAGACGCCGATCCTCGGCCGCATCGTCTGGCTCGAGGACGACATTACCGGAATGGGCTTCGACCAGGAGCTTGATGCCGAGGCGCTCCTTCGCGTCCGGCAGAAGCTAGGACCCGCAAGGCGTCGCTCGACGCCGCGCATCAATGTCGAGGCATCGGCATGCCTCAGGACCGGCGGACGCATCCTCCATGCCTCGGTCCTGGACATTTCGAGCATGGGCGTCCGGATCCGGACGTCTTCGCCGCTGGTGCGCGGAGACCGCGCGATCATCACGCTTGCGGACCTTCCTGCGGTAGACGGCTACGTCCGCTGGAGCAGCGACGGTGAAGCGGGCCTCGTGTTCGAGACGCCCATCCCCATGCAGGTCATCGCGCACTGGCTGGAAGGCCGGAGCCAGCTCGCCGGCTGATACTGATACATCCGCGAGAGGAAGCGCCCGCGGATTGGATTTTTCTCTGCCTTACCAGTCGTTTAGCTGTTCATGCGATGACGCGCGCTTGGCGCGGGCCGCCATGCAAAAAGGGGCCCGCCGTCTCGAAGCGGCGGGCCCCTTCCTTTGATTGAACGTTCCCAAGTGGGGCTGAGAACGTCTGGCACCCCTTTAGCCTCAGATGCGTTAGCGCGGCGTTGATCATGTCTCCGAAATGGGTTCAATAATGGATTGTTCGCGCGCATGAGGCGTCGTCTGCCTCATGTGGTCGATGGGGGTTGCGTATGGGCAAAAATGGGGCGGAAGCGCTTCGCCGCGAAGGCGTCGAAGCTCTGGCGCGGATGGAAGAAGCGCTGGAGCTCATCGACCAGTGCGACGGAACGTCAGAAATCGGGGCGCATCTCGACCTTGCGATCTGCAGGCTGCGCGAGCTCATCTCGAGGCATGCGACAGAACCCACTCCGTTCCAGACCTCATGACTTCTACACTGAAGCTCCGGCGCGGCCGTCTTCAATAGGTCACGCGCTCGTTATGGCCCGGTGACTTCAGCACATATTCCGCCGGAAGATCGGATTTGAGATCCACCGTCCAGGAAGCTCCCGGATACAATCTCTTCCCGGGCAGGTCCGTGCAGCTGGAGTGACTGGCTGCGCACTGCCGACCATCGACGACCTCGACGCTGACATTGCCTGTATTGCTGAACGTCAGCTCCCGTCCCTTCCTCGACCCGGTGACATGCGGAATGGGCTGGACCGGTCTCACGAGCACGAGGACATCGTAGCCGATCACGACCTTGAGGCCTGTATCATCCGACTGGACCCCGCCGACCACGGGTTTCACCGTCACCCTATAGACATGCTCGCGTTCAGGATCGCTCCAAAGGCTCGCGATCCGCATGAGCTTACGCTGCCCAGGCTCCAGGATCATCCGGGCGGGCGTCACCAGAAGCCCTAGCTTCTGGGGATCAGGGTCCTTCCGGATGCCTTGCTTTGGCAGCGACGGATTGATGATTTCGCGGGGCTCGACCGAGACGTAGGTTCGCTCGGGCGAATTGTTCCAGACCTCGACATCGTCGCGGACCTGTTTGCCCGGCTGAAGTTCGACAATGAGCTCGCTAAGGACAAGATCGGCGCTTGCCGGAGCCGCCCAGGTGAGAGTGCCGCTCGCCATTACGAGAAGCATCGCGAGGCGATTGAACCTGCTCACTGACAGACAACCTTTCCGATCGAAGCAAAGTCGTTCGTGACGATCACGTCGCCGACCTTTGCATGGCACGAAGCTCCGTCCGCCTTCGCAATGGTAATTGCATCGCCCCTTCGCACATCGACCTGGAAATAGCCGTTGGCGTCGGTTTGCGCGATGCCCTTGGGCGTCTCGACAAGCGCATCAGGAATGACGTCCCCCTTCCCTGACGTCGCCTGCCCGAAGACGGTGAAATAGGTTTCAGCACGCCAGCTCAGCGACTGGACGTTGCCCGGATAGACCGTCACCTCCCGAGCAGCGCTGTCGTAATCGACGGGGACTGCCGAAGTCGGAACAAGCCGCACCTTGTAGGTGCGGTAGGCCGGAACGAAGATCGACAAGTGCCGGCTAGCGCTGACGCGGCCCTTGGAAGCATCGTCGACAAGGACATTGAAGGACGCATCCCTTGCATCGCCGTTCACCGCAATGACGAGCGCGCTCT
>DATMHD010000227.1:0-2770 GCA_035555075.1 Sphingomicrobium sp.
TCGGTGGCTTCAGGGTGCTCGGCTACGACGACTTCCTGTCGAAGACCTTCGCCCTTAGCTGGATCTTCGATCTGGCCGGCGAGCGCGACAAGACCGTCAAGCGCGCCAAGATTCACGCGAACAATTGCGCGGTCCGCACTGATTTCTTCCGCGCCCACCCCTTCCCGGACCTGCCGGCCTTCAAGAAGCAGTGTGGCTTCTGGCTGCGCGACATATCGGCGCGCGGGTTCAAATATACCCGCACGGCGGACGCGATGACCGTCCATGCCCCGCACCCCGGCTACAAGTTCCTCGCCTGGCGGGCGTGGACCATGGGTCTCGACCGCGACTACCAGGCTTTCCAGACCGGCACGCGCTCACGGATCGGCCGCTTCGGCTACGCTTTTGAATTCTTCGGCGGGAAGGTCGGAAAATCCTGGGGCCGGATCATCGCCAAGGGCGGACAAGTCGATCTTCCTGTCTGGCAGCGGCCGGCAGCCATGCTGGTGACGCTCGCCTTCTACGGGGTCAGCCTCGTGGCGGAAATCGGAAGCGCGTTCACGCGCCGTTTCGAACCGGTGGTGGATGAGAAGCAGCGTGTGCTGGAGCACGCGACTGCTTCGTAGAGGCGAAAAATGATCGATCGTCGTACATTCGTCGGTGGGGCTGGTGCCGCCGCCGTGGCGCTATTGCTTTACGGTCGGGCGGGCGGAGCGACGCCGAGCGTCCGTTTCGCCGTCAATCACACACCGGCCGAATGGCGGAAGATCCTTGGGCCGCAGCGCTATCCGATCCTGCGCGAGGCGGCGACCGAGCGGGCGTTCACGAGCCCGCTGCTCAACGAGCATCGCAAGGGCGTCTTCACCTGCGCCGGATGCGCACTGCCCTTGTTCCCCTCGGCAACCAAGTTCGAGAGTGGAACGGGTTGGCCAAGTTTCTGGAAGCCGCTGCCGCATGCGGTCGTGAATCGTGCCGACCACAGCCTGCTCATGGAGCGGACCGAGGTTCTTTGCTCGCGCTGTGGCGGCCACCTCGGGCACGTGTTCAACGATGGCCCAAAGCCGACGGGCCTGCGCTATTGCATGAACGGCCTGGCGCTGCAGTTCCGCACCGCCTGAACCGGCTTAAGCGACGATCCGCAGCTTTCCGCGCTTGCCCGGCGCCGCGTAGCAAACCACTCCAAGCTCCGCCTGGAGCCGCTCGAGCTCGCGCTCCTTGGCTTCGCGGCTTTGCTCGGCGTAGCGCTTCTCAATCTCCGCTTCCTCGTCCGTCTGTTCGCGGAAGTAGGAGATCGTCATCCGGCGGCCGAAGACCTCGTCGCCGCGAAGGCGCATCTCGGCTTCGCAGCCCTCCGGAAGCTCGGCTCGGATTGCAGCAAGCTTTCCGATCAAATCGTCCAGCGACACATGTTCGCCAATGTCGACGAACTCCTTGACGCGTCTACTCATTCGTGACCCTCCCCGGCCCCTCGGGCGTTAAATACCGCCCCCGGGAATCCGCGTGCAATGTCGAATGTGGTTTAATCCCCAAGAGAATTACGGACCTGTGAATTGTCTTGAAACCGAGGGTGCAGGAATGACGTCCGAAACATCCGTCGAATTGACTGCCGGCCATTTGAGGCTTGAGGTAAGTCCCTCAATTGGCGGGGCAATTTCTGCGTTCGAATGGAAGGACGGGAGCGCCTCCCGGCCAATATTGCGCAAATGCAACAGTCCTTTGCAAAACGTTCTGGACGCCGCGAGTTTTCCACTGGTCCCCTACGTCAACCGCATTCGCGATGGCCGATTCACCTTCCGGGGCCGCGAGGTGAGGCTTGCCGCGAACATGGCCGGCGACCCGAGCCCGCTGCACGGGCAGGGCTGGCTCGGCGCCTGGGACGTTCTCGAGTCGGGCGAAGCTTCGGCGGTCCTTGGATTCCGGCACGCGGCGGGCGAATGGCCATGGGACTATGAAGCTCGGCAGGAATTCTCGCTCGACGCGGGCGGGCTGTCGCTTCGCCTGACGTGCCGCAATCTCTCGCCGGAGCCTATGCCATGCGGGCTCGGCCAACATCCTTATTATCCTTGCGGGGCCGACACCTTGATCGATGCCGAGGTGACGCATGCCTGGACGATTGACGAAAAGGTGCTGCCCGTGGACAAGGTGCCGGCGGACGGACGCTACGACCTCCGCGAGCGCAAGGTGTGCGGGCAGGGCCTCGACAATGGGTGGGGCGGCTGGAACGGCTCGGCGCGGATGACCGATCCTGGCTGGCCCTACGATCTCGAGATGTCGTCCCTCGAGGCCCGCTTTTTCCAGCTTTATTCGCCTCCCGACGGGGGGATCTTCGTCGCCGAGCCCGTTACGCACGCCAATGCAGCGCTCAACGCGCCGGGGGAGCAGTGGCCGGAGCTCGGCATGCGGGTGCTGGACCCCGGAGAGGCGATGAGCCTCGACATGCGGATTGAGGTAAGCGCGAAATAGCGAGCGTTCCGGTTGAAGCGCGGAAATCTCGCCACTATAGCCCGCCTTCCTGCCGCATCCGGAGACGTGGGTGAGTGGCTGAAACCAGCGGTTTGCTAAACCGCCGTACGGGGAATTCCCGTACCGAGGGTTCGAATCCCTCCGTCTCCGCCAGGACGGGTCCAAGCCCGTCCAGGGAGGTCCAGAAATAACGCGGAAATCTGCCGTTTCTTGACCTACGCCGTGCATGTGTTACCATCGCCGTCCGAGCCCAACCGGTGCCAAGTGTGGGAACAGGCGGGCGATCAAAACATGTTGTCGGTTAGGAAAATTCAGCACGCCAAGCCGG
>DATMHD010000228.1:0-5614 GCA_035555075.1 Sphingomicrobium sp.
GGAACTTATACGCACTTTATATTCGGTTCCACCGCCTATTCCGCCTATCGAATAGCTGCAGGATGGATCCATATGTGCAGCCGACGCGCTGACGATTTCTGCGAGAGATCACCGGTCTCCGCAGGCGATCGGAGCGACCTACGCGTATATACATTAATTGACATCCCGCGAAAGTTCTTGTATATACGAAAAATGGCGCGGAAAGCGGATGAGCGCAAGCCTGACCTCAACGAGGATTGGTTTGCAGAAGCAGATGCATTCATCGGTACCAAACTGGTGCGGCGAGGCCGACCCAAGGCCGAAAAGGTGAAGCGAGCTGTTTCGCTGCGGCTGGATGAAGATGTGATCGATTGGTTCAAGAAGGGTGGCCCTGGTTGGCAAACCCGAATGAACGAAGTCCTTCGGAAGGCAGCTCGAGTTTAGGGCCGCCTTCCGAACGGTAGAGCGCAGTTTTGTCGTTGAAGAGGTGCGCGGCATATCGAACAGCCTCATGCTCCAGTTGAGGCGGTCGGAGGTGGGTGTCGGCAGGTAGCGTTCCCGAACGATGTAATGTTCGGTTCTGCGCCGATCTTAAACGATGATTTACCCAATCGAGTTACGGACTCGGGGTTATGGACGAGAGTAGCATCACGCAGAACCGCCGGTCGCGGCGGTCGCCTGTACTCCTGACGGCAACGATCTACGTCGCTGCAATTCCGGTGACGGTGAAGCTGCGCAACCTCTCCGAGCAGGGCGCGCTCATCGAGAGCGACCGGCTGCCGCCCGAAGGGACCGAAACCTTTTTCGAGCGCAAGGACATGCGTCTCAAGAGCCGCATCGTCTGGGTGCAAGGGAAATATGCGGGCGTCGCCTTCGACACGCCCTTGAAGCGCGAGGAAGTCCTCCGCCAGATCCCGGCGCCGAAGCAGAAGGCGCAGCAGGATTTTCGCCGTCCGGGTCTCGCCTGCAGGCCGCTATCGGCTCATGAGCGCAATATGGTCGAGAGCTGGCTCGCGACCGCCCAGATCGGCCCGTTCAACGACTGATCAGCCGACCGCCTGTCGCGGTTCGTCATCCTGCTGCTGCCTCAGGAACGCCATCAGCTCATCGACGAGATAGGAGCGGTTGAAGCCGATCCCGTAATAATTCCCGTCCTTCCACCTGACGACGCCCGCTGCCGAATGAAGGCCGGGAAGGCTGACGATCACGTCCCCGTTGAGCACGAGAGGAGTCGATGATTCAAGGCGGATGCCGCCCTGCGAGATGTTGACGACGCGCGCGTGCCAGACTTCGCCCTCCTGGCGGATCGAGGCAATGCACTCGAGTTCGATGCGCGGCATCCGGGGCTTGGGCGTTCCATCCGACGCGCTCAGCAAGGTGATGACGTCGATCTTCTCGTCAAAGACAATGCCGGTGAGGCCATTGTCGCACCATTGGGCAACGCCGGTGACGCTTTCGCCATGCTTCAATTCAACGGCGATGCGCGTTCCGGCCTGGATCGAGGAATAAGGGCGGATCATCATGCCGCCGGCAGAGACGTTCCGAATGAGGCAAAGCTCGCGGCGTCCGTCAATGACGAGCGCGCCCACGCGGAGGAGGCTTAAGTAGCGTTCGCCTTGGCGGCGCTCGCCCTTCCGGCGCTCCGGCTGCGTCGGAGGCGCGGCCTTGATCGAATAATTGGTGGTTTCAACCTGACGCTTGCTCAAGACAGTGGGCTCCACACTGGAATTCGCAGAAAATTGCTTATTCCAGTCCGACGTTCGTCGAACCGGCCCCACAGCGCATAGATCGGTAGCAGCCAAGACTTACCAGAGAGTTTCATTACAGCCGTTCCGGCGCGGTTTGCCGTGTGCTTTGACGAAGCGTAGAAGAAGAACCGGAGAACAGGGCATGAAAAAGAATCTCGCGGTACTGACGATCGCCCTTCTCGCCGGGGCTCCGGCCTTCGCCCAGACCGCGCCGCCGCAGCCGACAGAGATGAACTCGGTCGCCGGCGTCCCCGATATCGACAAGACAACGCAGACGCAGGACGTCAAATTCCGCAACGAGCATGATGACCGGATGACAATCCCGGTCCGCCTTTCAGGAGCGGGACCCTACCGGTTCCTCGTCGATACCGGTGCGGACAGGACCGCGGTCTCCCGCGAGATCGCCGACCGGCTCAACTTGAAGAGCGCCGGCGGCGCCGAGCTCCACACGGTCGCCGGCATTTCGAAAGTGAAGATGGCGACGGTCCAGGACGTCGAATTCACGCATCCGCCGCAGCGCTCAATCGAGGCTGCCGTCCTTGAAGGCGCGAACATCGGCGCCGATGGGATCGTCGGCGTCGACCTCCTTCGCTCGCAGCGGGTGCAGTTCGACTTCCAGAACCAGACCATGTCGATCGTTCCTTCAAGGCTTCCGGACTTCCGGCAGGAACCCGGGACAATCGTCGTCGAGGCAAGGCGCAAGAACGGGCGGCTCATCGTCACCGATGCCGAAGCCAATGGCGAGCGGCTGACGGTCGTCCTCGATACGGGGTCGCAGATCACGATCGGCAACAAGGCGCTTCATGACCGCCTGCTTGGCCGGAGCCTCATCAACGGCCGCCAGACGGTCGAACTGGAATCAGTGACGGGCGAGAAGATCTCGGGCGACTATATGTTCATCAAGAAGCTCGATATCGGCGGGATCGGTCTCAACAATCTTGCGATCGTCTTCACCGACGCGCACACCTTCACGCAGCTCGGCCTCGACAAGAGGCCGGCCCTGCTCCTCGGGATGAACGCGATCCGGGCGTTCAAGAAGGTTTCGATCGACTTCGTCAGCAAGAAGTTCAGGGTCGTCCTGCCTGAGAGCAGCGAACTCGACGTGAGGCTTGCAAGCGCCGCCGACTGACGCGAGCGAGCGCGCAGCTATTTTGCGACCAGCTCCTGGTGCAGGGCTTCGAGCGACGGCTCGTGCGTCAAGTCGAGGTGAAGCGGACTGACCGACACATAGCCAGCAGCAATGGCTTCAAGGTCCGTCAGATGGCCTGGTGTTTCGACCATGGGTCCAAGGCCGAACCAGTAATAATCATAGCCGCGGGGATCGGTCCGCTGGACGATCCTCAGGCGCCCATAGTCGCGAAGCCCCTGGCGGCAGACGCGGACGCCCCTGACCTCGTCGGCAGCGATCGCTGGGAAATTGACGTTGATGAGGGTCTTGGGCTCGGTTTTGAACTCGAGGAGGGGCCCAAGGACCCGTTCGGCCCAGGCTTCGGCGGCCGCGAAGGGGACGGTGTCGCCCATTCCCTCGCGTGAATAGCCCTGGCTCAAGGCAATCGAGCGGACGCCTGCAAGCGCTCCTTCCATCGCTGCCGAGACGGTGCCCGAATACGTGACGTCCTCGGCAAGATTGGCGCCCCGGTTGATGCCCGAGAGGATCACGTCGGGAGGCGTATCCTTCATCACATGGGCGAGCGCGAGCATGACGGCATCGGTCGGCGTCCCGGTCACCGAAAAGCGGCGCTCGTCGTGGCGGCGAAGACGCACCGGCGTCGTCAGGGTGAGGGAATGGCCGGCGCCCGATTGTTCTTCGGCCGGCGCGACGATCCAGATGTCGTCGCTGAACTTGCGGGCAACGCTTTCGAGCAGCCTCAGGCCGCGGGCGTTCACGCCGTCGTCATTGGTGAGGAGAATGCGCACCAAAGCGCTATGGTCGAGGCGGTGTTACGCTGCAACTGCGAAGAAAATGCGCCATATTCGCAACAGCTTGGCGATTTCTTCACTGGTCGATCGTCAGTTCTTGTTAACAGTCAGCGTCGTAATTATAGCCACCAATCGGGGATGACAGGCTAAGCCCGGATAAGTCCCGGGAAAGTCAGTCTTAATTCGCCTCCGGCTGCACCGGTGGCCCCGGCCGCAGCCAGGCGGCGGCGTATGGGGCGTCCGCGTTGGATACAACACGGGCATGTGCGGGGAGGGACTTTGATGGCGACCGCGTTAGTCGACCTTTACGGCGGCGAAGATTTCGAACCTTTCGACAGAATCATTCTTCCGGAGAGCTATCGGCCTTCCGACGATGAGGAATTCATGTGCGGCAAGCACCGCGCCTATTTCCTTCGCAAGTTGAAGGCGTGGAAAGAGGACATCATCGAGGAATCGCGCCAGACCATGGCGCAGCTCCAGGTGGACTCGCTCCGTGAGCCCGACCTTGCCGATCGCGCCTCGAGCGAGACCGACTGGTCAATCGAGCTTCGGACCCGCGATCGTCAGCGCAAGCTCATTTCCAAGATCGAATGCGCGATCCGCCGTCTTTACGAGGGCGAATATGGCTATTGCGAAGTGACCGGCGAGCCGATCACCCTGGGGCGCCTCGAGGCCCGTCCGATCGCAACAATGACGTTGGAAGCGCAGGAGCGTCACGAGCGCATCGAGCGCGTTTCAAGGGACGATTGAGGAAAGCTCCAGCGCGGCGAGATTGACGTTGCCGGTCAGCTTGCTGACCTGGAATGCACGTCAATCGCCGCGCATAAAAAAGGCCGCCTCAGTGTGTGAGGTGGCCGGCCAGTTCGTCTTTCAGTCTCAACTTCTCTTTCTTCAGGCGGTGGAGAAGGTCTTCGTCCGGGTGGGCTCGATGCTCTTCTTCTTCGATCAGGGCGTGAAGAGCGGCATGGTTAGACTCGAGTTCCTCGGCGATTGCCTTGTCCATTGGTGCGGTTCCTTTCGGTCAGCTAGTCACCACCGCGTAATAAACCACGAATCGTTGCGCATGTCTTGACCCTTCTGACGGCTCGTCCGCTAGGCGGTGCTTCTCGCCGTGAACATTGGGATGGGCTAAACAGTCACCTGAAATGAACGACGACGATCCGGTGCAGTTGCTGGCGACGCTCAAGGCCGAGCACCGCTCCCTGGACGAAAGAATCCGCTTTCTCTCCTCCGAGCCGACGGGCGACCAGCTCGAAATTGCGCGGCTCAAGAGGCAGAAGCTGATGCTCAAGGACGAGATCCAGCGGCTGATGGATTCGAGCGTTCCGGACATCATCGCATGACCGTTGCGCGGCCGTCCCGATCAGGGACAGGACTACTTCCGGGCACGACAAGCGGCGGGCTCGGGCGTTTTCAGCGGCACTCAAGAGTGGCAATCAGATGTTGATGGACGAATCGGACCTACCGCAGCTTCAGGTGCGGATTACCTCGCGACTGATCGACTCGCTTTACACCGAGGCGATGCTGCTCGCCGACGAGGCGCGCTCCTATTTCGATGACGCCGGCCGCGACGAGCGCTCGACGCTCGAGCCGTTCGCCAGGGTTGGATTCGCCTGCGAGTCGCTTAAGGTCACGACGAGGATCATGCACATCGTCGCCTGGTTACTGACGCAGCGGGCGATCGAATCGGGCGAGATCCCGGGGCGCGAGGGCCGTCGTGCCGAGCGCCGGCTCGGTCATGCCCAGGAGACGGATCCGGTCGTGCTTGCAACGCTACCGCCATCCGCCCAGCGCCTGATCAACGCGAGTTCCGACCTCTATGCCCGGGTGAAACGACTCGATGAGGGCGGCCTGGAGGCCGACGTGCCGCAGAGCCCGGCGCGCGCGCTGATGGGCCGGCTCGAACGTGGACTCGGCGGGCAGACCGGCTAACAAGGCCGCCGATGCGGCCGTTCACCTTCAATCCC
>DATMHD010000229.1:0-2140 GCA_035555075.1 Sphingomicrobium sp.
GGCCGTAGGGATTGCGATGACCTTTGCTCCAGGTCTCCGAGGGCGTCAGATTGGTTCCGGGCCAATGGACTGGCCGGCCCTCGATCCTTGCTGCAACCTGCGTGTCACGCGGGGGGTCGGTGACGGTCACCGTCGTAGCACCCGTACGCCCAGCCATCGGATTTCCAGGGGCGGGCTTTCCCTCAAGAGTGAGGTGCAGGATCTTCCCAAGCGGCTGGCTGGGGTCCTGGGCAGGAGTGAAGCGCTGCCGCTCGCCGCTGCTCAGAAACAGCGAACGTCCATCAGGCGCAAAGGCGATGATTGCGCCGAACTGGCCACCTTCCCCTCCAAGTGGATCATGCCATAGCCGCTCGAGCCCCTGGAGATGTCCGCCAGAGGCGTCCCGGACGAGCTTTGCACGGGCAAGCGCAAGGCCGCTTCCGCCAATCGCCGAAGGCTCGGAATAGGTGAGATAGACCAGGCCGTTGCTTCTGAACCCGGGCGACAATTTGACGTCGAGCAGACCTCCCTGTGAGGACACCACCACTCGCGGAGCGCCTGACACGGGCTGCTTTCGCCCAGTGCCAAGATCGACGAGCCAGATCCGGCCCGGTTTCTCGGTTACGATCGCAAGATTCGAGCCGGGGAGAAAATCCATCGCCCAGGGCGAGTTGACGGTCGCGACCGGCCGTGTTGAAAACCGCTCGGTCGCGGCCGCGGGCGCATGGCCCTGGGGACTCGCCGCCGTCCCGTTGGAAGCGGTGCTCGCCGACGTTCCGCATGCCGTGAGCAGCAGGAAAAGGCCATATCTTCCGACACGCATCTCCAAGACGACTGCTCCGTTGTGGTCAGGTGAACCCAAGAAAGCGTAATACGCACCAACCTTCCATGACGATGCACAATTCGAGCCTGGTTTCGCTAGCGACTGCGGTCCCGCCGCACGTCGTCGAACAATCCGACGCCAAGGCGCGCGCCCGCGAAGCCTTCGGCGGAAACAAGGCGCTGTTCGACCGTCTTTCGGGCGTCTTCGACAATGCGGGCATTGCGAGGCGCCACATCGTTGCGCCGCAGGACTGGTACATGTCGCCTCATGGGTGGCGTGACCGCAATGCACTCTATCTCGAAGCTTCCGAACAATTGTTCATCGATGCCGCCCGCGCCGCCATCGAAAAGGCAGGACTCCAGCCCGATGAGATCGACGGCGTCGTTGCCGTGTCGACGACTGGCATTGCGACACCGAGCCTTGACGCGCGATGCTCGGCTCGCCTCGGCTTTCGCGATGACATCCGCCGGGTACCAGTCTTTGGTCTTGGCTGCGCGGGCGGCGTGAACGGGCTTTCCATCGCCTCGCGGCTTGCTGGCGCCGATCCCGGCAGCCTTTGGCTGTTCGTAACCGTCGAGACCTGCTCGATCTCGATCCGTCTCGACAGCGACGATCCGGCCGCAGTGGTCGCAACTGCCCTCTTTGGGGACGGCGCTGCGGCGGCGGTCGTCACCAGCGGATCGCACAGCCTCGCCCGCATCAGAGGCTCGGCCGAAAAGCTCTGGCCCGACACTCTTCGGATCATGGGCTGGGATGTCGAGGACCCGGGCCTCTCGGTCGTCTTCGACCGTGCGATTCCGCCTTTCGTCGAGACCGAGCTTGCCGACGCCATCGATGGCATGTCGAAGAAGCTTGGCATCTCGCGCGGCGAGATCGACCGCTTCTGCTGTCATCCGGGCGGAGTGAAAGTGATCGATGCGATCGAAACCGCCCTCCAGTTGAACCAGGGCGAACTGAACCTCGAGCGCGAGGTCCTGCGCGACTTTGGGAATATGAGCGCGCCGACGGTCATGTTCGTCCTCGAGCGGCTGCTTGTAGGAGGCCTTCCGGACAAGGTGCTGATGACCGCCTTCGGTCCCGGCTTCACCTGCGCCGGCTTGCTCCTCGAAGCTGCGTGATCCTCAATCTTGTCATTCTCTCGATCGTGACGGCCGAGCGGCTCGTCGAGCTGCTCCTTGCCAACCGAAATACGAGACGCCTTCTTGGCCGCGGCGCAAAGGAATATGCGCCGGGTCACTATCCGCTGATCGTCGCGCTCCACGCAAGCTGGCTTGCGACCCTTTGGTGGCTTGCGCCGGGGCGGTCGATCGATGCCGCACTTCTCTTGCTGTTCGTCAT
>DATMHD010000230.1:0-3354 GCA_035555075.1 Sphingomicrobium sp.
TGCCGGCTCATTGTCCTCGACCGGCACCGACATGGCGAAGTTCATGATCGCGCACCTTCAGGGCGGGGAACTGAACGGCAATCGGATCTTGAGTGCGCAGACCGCAGCGATGATGCACCAGAGCCCGCTCGACAAGGTGAATCCCTATTCGCTCATTCCGCCCCTCAACCGCATGGAGCTGGGGTTCTTCGAAACCAATGTGAACGGTCACGAAGTCATCGGCCACCTCGGTGACACGCAGGCCTTCCACACCTCGCTTCACCTGTTCCTCAACGATGGCGTCGGCCTCTATGTCTCGTTCAACAGCCCGGGCCGCCAGGGTGCCGTCGGAGCCCTTCGCAACGCCTTGTTCCAGGACTTCGCGGACCGTTATTTTCCGAACACGGTCAAGGACGGCCTCATTGACGCAGCGACCGCCCAGAAGCATGCGCAGATGATGACCGGCCTGTGGCGCGAAAGCCGCCGCTCGCAATCGAGCGTGCTTGCCGCAATCGGTCTCTTTGGCCAGACCAAGGTCGACGTTGGTCCGAAGGGAACGCTGGTCATTCCGGCGCTCAAGTCGATCGGCGGGCGCCCCCGGCAATGGGTCGAGATCGCGCCCTTCGTCTGGCGCGAGAAGGACGGACATGACCGGCTCGCCGCCAAGGTGGTCGACGGCAAGGTCGTACGCTGGAGCGTCGACGGGGAATCCCCGTTCATCGTCTTCGATCGGGTCCCTGCAAGCGAGTCCTCAGCCTGGCTCAAGCCCGCGCTGTACGCGAGCCTTTTGGTCCTTGCGCTGACGTTCCTCTTCTGGCCGGTGAACTGGTTCGTCCGCCGCCGCTTCAGTGCGCCGCACGGCCTTCGCGGCCAGCCGCTCATCGCTTATCGTGCCACCCGCGTCGCTGCCGGTCTGTCACTTGCGGTGCTGATCGGCTGGATGGAAGTCTTCACGATCGCCTTCAGCAACCTCAAGAACCTTGCGGGCGCATTCGACTCCATCATGATGCTGCTCGAGGTCTGCGGCCTCATCATCTTCGTCGGCACGGTAGTCCTCGGGGGATGGAACCTCTGGCTTGCGATCAGGGACAAGCGCAGGTGGACCGTCAAGGTCTGGGATGTGCTCATCCTGCTCTCGGCACTGGTGGTTCTCTACTACGCCTTCCAGTTCAATCTCCTCTCGATGACGACGAACTACTGATGGCCGTCACCCTTGAGCTCGAAGTGCAGTCGCTCCGGCTCGCTGCGCCTTTCCGGATCTCGGGCTACGTGTTCGAAAGCTCCGATGCGGTGGTCGTCACACTTCATGACGGGATCCACCGCGGACGGGGAGAAGCATCGGGCGTCTATTATACGGGCGACAATGTCTCGAGCATGATCGCCCAGATCGGCGCAGTTCGTTTTGACATCGAGGGCGGTGCGGATCGCCACCAGCTGAGGAAACTCCTGCCCCCGGGCGGGGCACGGAACGCCCTCGACTGCGCGATGTGGGAGCTCGAGGCTGCACGCACGGGGCGCCCCGTCTGGGAACTCGCTGGCGTCGGGGAGCCGAGGGCGTTGCGAACCACCTTCACACTCGGCGCCGACGAGCCCGCGACCATGGCGCAAGGCGCCGCAAAATACGCCGATGCGCGGTCGATCAAGATCAAGCTCACCGGCGAGCTCGATCTCGACATCGCAAGGGTCGCGGCGATCCGGAAAGCGCGTCCCGATGCGTGGCTCGGCGTCGACGGGAACCAGGGCTTCACCCGCGAGCAACTGCCGAGGCTCACTGCAGCACTGGTGGAGTACAAGGTGTCGCTCCTCGAGCAGCCGCTGAAGCGCGGTGCAGAAGCGGAGCTTGAGGGGTTCAAGTCCCCGATCCCGATCGCGGCCGACGAGAGCATCCTTTCGCTCGACGAGCTCGACCGGGCACCTGGACGCTTCGATGTCGTCAACATCAAGCTCGACAAGTGCGGAGGACTTACGGAAGGCCTGATGATCGCACGGGAGGCAAGGAAACTTGGTCTTGGGGTGATGGTCGGCAACATGGTCGGGACCAGCCTTGCAATGGCGCCCGCCTTTGTCCTTGGGCAGGAGTGCGACCTCGTCGATCTCGACGGTCCGACCTTCCTCGCGCGGGACCGGAGCCCAAGTGTCCAGTACCGCGACGGCGATATCTTCGCTGGACCTGAAGTCTGGGGAACGCCCGCGACAGCAATCGCCTGAGCCCTCGGCGTTCCGCCGACCCTTTTCCCAAACTGTCTGGACCCCAAGCGTGATCAGCTTTCGACATGCATGCCGCAGGAAAATCCCGATGAATCTTCGAACCCTTGTCATGACGGGCGCGGCACTCGCAGCGCTTTCAATCCCAGCTGCCCTGAGGGCCCAGGATTATTCGGCCCGCGTTGCGCGCGTCCTCAAGGCGACGCCGCTCATCGACGGCCATAACGACTGGCCGGAGGTCCTTCGCGGGCGCGAGGGCGACGCGCGCTGGACGATGGACCTTCGCTCCGGCCTTGGCCGGCGCCCGGTCCCTTACAATACCGATATCGAGCGGCTGCGCCGCGGGATGGTGGGCGGACAATTCTGGTCCGTCTATGTTTCCGCAAACCTGCCCGGTCCCGAGCAGGTCAAGGATACGCTCGAGCAGATCGAGCTGGTCCGCTCGATCGTCGCGCGTTATCCCGAGACGTTCGCGCTTGCCCGCACGGCCGATGATGTCCGGCGGATCCACAGGCAGGGCCGGATTGCCTCGCTGATCGGCGTTGAGGGCGGCGGCCAGATCGACAACAGCCTGGCGGTCCTTCGTGCCTATCGTGACCTTGGCGCGGGCTATCTCACGCTGACGCACGCCAAGACGATCGAATGGGCGGATTCCGCCACCGACAATCCCCAGCACAATGGCCTGACGCCATTTGGCGAGGAAGTGGTTCGCGAGCTCAACCGGCTCGGCGTTCTCGTCGACCTTGCCCATGTCAGCGAGAAGACGATGCGCGATGCGCTTCGGATCTCGAAGGCGCCAGTCATCTTCTCCCACTCGAGCGCCAGGGCGATCGTCGACCATCCCCGCGATGTCCCGGACGATGTCCTGAAGCTCGTCGCGGCAAATGGCGGCGTCGTGATGGTGAACTATGCCCCTGGCTATATCTCGGATGATTATCGAAAGTGGCAGGCGGACGAGGCGGCAGAAAAGACGCGGCTTAGCGCACCGCCCTTTGGCGGGCTTTATATCGGCCAGCCTGAGCGGGCCGCGGCCGAGCTTGCGAGATGGAGGGTGGAGCATCCAAAACCCAAGGTCACCCTCGCGCAGGTCGCCGATCATATCGAGCATATCGCGAAGGTCGCCGGATATGATCATGTCGGCATCGGCTCGGACTTCGACGGTACCGACAA
>DATMHD010000231.1:0-2159 GCA_035555075.1 Sphingomicrobium sp.
TTGGGTCAGATCGCAGAAGAGCTTGGCCCCGCCGTAGCGGACCGCAGGATCATGCCGGCTCACCGGTCCATCCAACCCTGCACAGACGGCAAAGTGCCATCGGCCATGGCGCTGCGACAATTCTGTCGGAAATTCTTACGCACGCCCGTCGCGCTCATCCTTGTTGAAAATTGAAAACGGCAGAAAACTGCTATTTTTCTAATTTGGCACGCGCGTTGCTACTTGAATGCCGTCCACTTGGTTCCACGCCAAGAAGGGGTGGTTCAGCGGTTCTCTGGTCCGGCTGAGCCACCCCTTCTCCATTTCCAGGCGCCTCGAACGTCGTTATGCGGCCTGGCCAATCATCTCCTGAAGCTCGCCGCTTTCGAACATCTCCATCATGATATCCGAACCGCCGACGAACTCTCCCCGCACATAGAGCTGGGGAATGGTCGGCCAGTCCGAATATTGCTTGATGCCGGACCGGATCTCGGCGTCCTGAAGGACGTCCACCGTTTCATATTTTGCCCCAAGGCGATCAAGGATTGCGACAGCGCGGCTGGAGAAGCCGCATTGCGGGAACAAGGCCGTCCCCTTCATGAAAAGGACGATGTCATTGCTCTTCACGATCTCGCCAATTCGGGCTTGGGCGTCACTCACTTTTCAGTCTCCGATTGAGGCACTGCGGTTTCGAGCTGCAGTGCATGAAGCTCACCCCCAACTCGACCCCCGAGCGCGGCATAGACGGACTGGTGCTGCCTAATCCGGCTCATTCCCTCGAAGCTCTTCGCCACGACGCGCGCAGCGTAATGGTCGCCGTCACCGGCAAGATCGCGAATGATGACGTCGGCGTCCGGAATGGAGGCCTTGATCAGACGCTCGATCTCGCTGGCGGGCATCGGCATCAGAGATTCGTGCTTTCAATGATCTGGCGACGAGCCTCGATTTCCTTGTTGCGGAGCGCCTCGCGAACCTTCTCTTCATCGCAATCGATCCCGGCGGCGGTAAGATCGCCGAGTACCTTCCGGATCACATCGTGCTCGCCCGCTTCCTCGAAGTCGGACCGCACGACGTCCTTTGCGTAGGACTCGCCTTCCGCTTCAGTAAGGCCCATCTGCCGGGCCGCCCATTCGCCGAGCAGGCGATTGCGGCGGGCGATAATGCGAAACTTCATCTCCTCGTCGTGCGCAAACTTGGTTTCGAAGGCGCGCTCGCGATCGTCAAACTGCGTCATGCATTCGCCTTGTGCGTTCGCCCGCGCAGATAGGGCCGCAGAGCGCCCGAAGCAACGCTAGGTCGCTGTTCGCCACCAGCGGAGCGCAACCAGCACGGTGCCGACGGCAATGGTATCCGCAAGCCAGTCGCGCACGTCGCTGTCGCGTTGAAGTGCCGGGATGGCCTGCACGACCTCGATCAGTGCTCCGAACATGGAGAGGCCGACGAGCACTCTTATGATACGCCATTGAGGATAGGCAAAGCTTGCGAGCAGGGTGAGCGTAGCAAAGGCGAGGATATGCTGGATCTTGTCATTGGGTTCGCCGGGCACCTCGGGGGGGTGCGGCAAGGTTGCCATGACGAAAGTGAAAGCAACGGCAGCCCAGAAGATCGACCGCGCGAGGCGACTGGACCTCCATCTCGACTGGATCACAACGTCACCACAAGCTTGCCGACGGCCTTGCGGTCCCTCAACGCAGCAATCGCCTGCGCCCCATCCTCAAGCGCATAAATGGCGCTAACCCTTGGTGCTATCCTGCCTTCGTCCCACCAGCGGAACAATTGTTCGACATGGGCAGCGTTCCGCTTCGGATCCCTTGCTGCAAACGCTCCCCAGAAGACGCCGCAGACATCGCAGCTCTTGAGCAGGGTGAGATTGAGCGGCAGACGTGCTATTCCCGCAGGGAATCCCACGACCAGGAATCGTCCCTCCCAGGCGATGCTCCTCAGCGCCGCTTCGGAATAATCGCCGCCGACCGGGTCGAGGATCACGTCGGCACCGCCTGGACCCACGGCATCCTTGAATCGGGCTGCGAGCGCCTTTTGACCATCCCTGTCGAACGGACCTTCGGGGTAGACGATTGCAAGATCGGCGCCAGCCTCGCCTGCCGCTTCTGCTTTCTCGGGAGAGGACGCCGCAGCAATGACGCGGGCCCCCAAGGCCTTTCCGATTTCGAGGGCTGCAT
>DATMHD010000232.1:0-2052 GCA_035555075.1 Sphingomicrobium sp.
GTGTTGGAATCTTAACGCCTGACGCACTATGTTGAAGCGAAGATTGGTAGGACTTTCAAGAATTGACCGTCATCGTCATCCTCGCCCTGGTCGCCCTCTTCATCGGCCTGCGCCTTTACAGCGTGCTCGGTGAGCGGACAGGCCACGAACAGCAGCCGATCCTCAAGCCGGCAGATCCCGACGCCCGTCCTGCACCTCCAATCGCACAGCCGCCGGCTGTCCAGCCGGCGCCTGCCGAAAATGGCGACATGGCCTTCGTTCCAACGGCCGGTCCGGGCGTTCGCGCGATCCTTGCAGCCGATCCGGCATTTGATGTCGCCCGCTTCCTTGAGGGTGCGAAATCCGCTTACCGGATGATCCTCGAGGCCTTCTGGAAGGGTGATCTCGAGGCGCTTCGCTCGCATGTGGAACCCCATGTGTACGAGGCGTTCGCAAGTGCCGTCGAGCAACGTCACAAGGACGGCCTCACACTGGACAACCGGCTGGTCACTATCGACCAGGCGGTGATCTCGGAGGCGACGCTGGAGCGCGGAGTTGCAGTCATCATGGTCCGGTTCGAGGCCGACATTGCAGCCGTAACCCGGAATTCAGAAGGCCAGGTCGTCGCCGGCTCTCTAAGCGATGCGGTCCAGACGCGAGACCTCTGGACGTTCCGCCGCGATACGGGCTCCCGCGATCCGAACTGGCTGTTGATCGAGACCGACGAGGAAGAGTGAGCCTGTTCGCTCGAGCGCTCGCGCTCGCTTCTCTTGCATTGCTCGCCGCCTGCGCCGCCAAGCCGATAGTGCCTGGCGAGGTTCCAACTCCTCCGACGGTGTCCGCACCGCCTGCGGTTCCGCAGCCCGCCCCGGTTCCCGCTGCTCCGGTTGGTCGAAACGCGCTCGAGACCGGAGTGAAGCTCGAGGCGCCGCGCGTCCTCAGCCCGGACGAAGCGGGACGGGCACTTTCGACCTTCCGCACGAGCTGCCCCGCAATCCTCAGCCGCAACGATACATCGGGCCTCACGCAACCGGGTGACTGGCGGACCTTGTGTTCGCAGGCCGCAACCCTCGACCCGAGCTTTGCTCCGGGCTTCTTCTATTACGGTTTTGACTGGACAAGGGTCGGGAACGGGCATGCCTTTGCAACCGGCTATTACGAGCCGGAGATCGAAGGTTCGCGAACTCCCAAGCAAGGCTATGTCCCGATTTACCGGCTGCCGCAGGATCTTGTCCGGTGCACGAAATCCGACGGAACGACGGGAAGGGGCCGCATCGATGAGAGCGGAAACTGCACGCTTTATTATACGCGCGCCGAGATCGAGGATGGTGCCCTTGCAGGAAAGGGACTTGAGCTCGCCTGGGCCAAGGATCCGGTCGACCTGTTCTTCCTCGAGATCCAGGGTTCGGGACGAATCAGGCTCGACGATGGCAGCGTGATGCGCGTCGGTTACGCGGGCCAGAATGGCCGCGACTATGTGGCGGTCGGTCGCCTCCTCAGGGACCGCGGGATCCTTCCGCCGGGCGGCGCCACCATGCAGACGATCAAGGACTGGATCCGTGCCAATCCCGATGAGGGCAGGGCGCTCATGCGCGAGAACCTGTCCTACGTTTTCTTCAAGGAATTGACCGGCCCCGGCCCGCTTGGCGCGCTGAACGTTCCGGTGACGGCGCATGGAAGTGTTGCCGCCGACCCCAATTATGTGCCGCTTGGAGCACCCGTCTACCTCTTCAACGCGGACCGCCCGGAGGTACAAGGGCTGTGGGTTGCTCAGGACACTGGCGGTGCGATCAAGGGCCCCAACAGGTTCGACACCTTCTGGGGCGCAGGTCCCGAGGCCGTGGCCACCGCCGGCGGCATGTCAGCCTCTGGCGACGCGCTGATCCTGATCCCCAGGGGGGTCACATCGCGTGCGTCTTCTCAGCCCTGAAGAAAAGGAGCTTTGGGCCAGGGTCGCATCGACGATCCGGCCGCTTTCCCGGGAGATGATTCGGCCCGAGCCCGTTGAGGAGACGGTGCGAAGCATGGTTCCGATCGCCCGGCGCGCTGCTCAGGAGCCCGCGCAGCAAAGTT
>DATMHD010000233.1:0-4758 GCA_035555075.1 Sphingomicrobium sp.
TTTCGTCGCCCGGCTGGCGCAAGCTGAGGCTCGAGGACATCGCTCGCCTGACCTTGTCCATCAGCAAGGTCCGGCCATTCATCGCGGCTGCCGACTGGAAACCGACGCTTCTTAGCGACCGTGCCGATCTTCGGTCACTTGTCGCGCCCAAGGAGCAGCAGCTGGAGCTGTTTTCGCTCTGATGGGCGTTGGCTCTGGTTCAGCGCGGCTCGAGGCCCGCTTCGTCAAGCCAGCCACGCCTGGTTGCAAGACCAAAGACGATGTTGACGAGGGGGTTCGACCAGCCGCTGTTCGTTGCGAAGTCACGGCGGAGCGTCTCGTGGTGGAGCGCATGGGCTTGCGGCGTCATGAGAAAGCCCGCCCGGCGCATCGCTCGGATAATCCAGGGATTGTCGAGGCGATGCAATGTGCCGTGAATATATTGCGCGAGCGTACCTCCGATCATCAGGACGACGATCCCGGCGACAATCCATCCAGGAAGCGCAACCAGGAGGCAAAGGAGGTTGATGAGGATGGAGAAGGGCAGGGAGACGAACAGGATGGTCGAGCCGATCTGGACGAGAAAGGGCCGTCTCCCGAGGGCTTCAGGGCGCGGGTGGTGGTTCTTGAAGTCATAGACCAGTCGCTCGAACGGAGAGATCTTCGCCCAGACCCGGTCGCGAAGCGCTATATATTCGGGGCTCTCGCGGGAGCCCGCATAATGGAAGACCCGGTCAAGTCCGATGCCGGGAGTGCAGGGCCGGTAGTCCATGTACATGTGGGTGAGACCCGAGAGCAGGTCCGCGAGATACCAGGCGGCAAGTGCAGCCGGAATCCAGCGCCAGTCGGGAACGCCTGCGAACCACAGGTTCGCTGCGAGCGACACGCCGAAGAGGATGGTCACCCAAACGGGTGCCGCCTTCATCATCTCGAAAACGCCGGAGAATTGAGCACTGCTGACATTTGCCTGAAAATTCCCGATTTTGGAACCGCGTCGGCAACTAACCCGGCAGGCGTTTACATAGGGTAGTGATCATAAAGGATGCTTCCTGAAGGCCCGATGATCGAAGCTCACCGCGTCACTCTTGATGCCCCGGACGATTTCCACGGCTGGCGAGCTGCTGCCCGCGACCTTGCTGAAGCGGGCGTTCCGGCAAGCGCAATTGTGTGGCAGGTGAGGGGCGGCGAACCGGATCTCTTCGGGATCGAGGGCGGCCATATGCCGGCCGGGCGATTTGCGGTCCCCCGCGCCTTTGTCGACCTTGCCCGCGACGTCGTCTGCCACCTGGATGGCGAGCGGTTTGCACTCCTCTATGCAATGCTTCTGGCGCTGAAGAAGAACAGGCGAGCCCTCGAGGATGAGGCCGATCCTCTCGTCTCGCGGCTCCAGCGTCTTGCAGGAGA
Source organism: Sphingomicrobium sp. (assembly GCA_035555075.1). Lineage (GTDB taxonomy): Bacteria > Pseudomonadota > Alphaproteobacteria > Sphingomonadales > Sphingomonadaceae > Sphingomicrobium. The sequence goes on from DATMHD010000233.1 coordinate 1,384, forward strand.
AGTCAGGCGCGACATCCACAAGATGCACGCCTTCGTCCGGTTCCGCGAGCTCGAGGGCCGCTTCATCGCCTTCTTCGAGCCGCACCATCATATCGTCCGGCGAGCCTCGGGCTTCTTCGTCGATCGGTTTTCAAACATGGCCTGGTCGATCCTGACGCCCGACCTTTCGGTCCATTGGGACGGCGAGGTCCTCCGCGAGGGTCCTGGCGCAACGCGCGGCGACGCACCGTCGGGCGACCCGCTGGAAGAGATGTGGCGCACTTATTATTCAAGCATCTTCAATCCCGCCCGATTGAAGGTCGGCGCGATGCTGAAGGAAATGCCCAGGAAATATTGGCGCAACATGCCGGAGACCTCGCTCGTTCAGCCATTGATTGCCGGTGCAAGGAACCGGGAGCTGGAAATGATTGAAGCCTCCACCGTCAGGGACGGACTGAAGCATGCACTTGAAGCCGAGCGGAAGATCGAGCCCGGCGGAAACCTCCGTGCGGCCTGGGAAGCGCTCCTCAAGGACGCACGCAAATGCACCCGCTGCGACCTTTACAAGCATGCGACCCAGACATTGTTCGGCGAAGGGCCGCTCGATGCAGCGATCATGTTCGTCGGCGAGCAGCCCGGTGACCAGGAGGACCTTGCGGGGCGTCCGTTCGTCGGCCCCGCCGGTCAACTGTTCGACGCGGCCCTTGAGAAAGCGGGCATCGATCGTTCGGCGGTCTATGTCACCAACGCCGTCAAGCACTTCAAGTTCGAGGCTCGCGGCAAGCGGCGGATCCACAACAAGCCCGACGGCGGGGAGATCGAGGCCTGCCGCTGGTGGATCGAGCACGAACGCGAGCTCATTCGTCCGCCCGTGACGGTCGCTCTTGGAGCGACCGCCGCGCGGTCGATCCTTGCCAAGACGGTGACGATCAGCCGCCTGCGCGGAGAGCCCGTCACAGCCAAGGACGGCAGCGAAATCTGGGTCACGGTTCACCCGAGCTTTCTCCTTCGGATCCCGGACGAAGATCGCAGGGCCGAGGAGCGGGCGCTTTTCGTCCGGGACCTCAAGAGGATCAAGGCGCGCTCCGAGGAACTTGCCCGCTAGAACCGGTAGCCGATGCTTGCTTTGAGGGTGCGCGGCGCTCCTGGAGAGATATTGTTGTCTGCGTTCGCCGTCGGGAAATAGTGAGCTCCCATGAGATTCTCGACATTGAGCTGCGCTTCTGCGCCTCCCGAGAGCTTGTAGTAGAAGGCCGCGTCGAGCCGCGCATAGGCTGGAAGCTTCACCATATTGCTGATCGTCGCATAGGATTTGGAGCGTGCGATGAGGCCGAGGCCGCCGCCGACCCGATCGGTGAAATCGTAGCGGTTCCACAAGGAGAAGCTGTGACGGGGGACCAGCGGGACTTCCCGCCCGGCGGGGGCTGCACTCGTCGTTTGCGTGATCTGTGCCTTCTGGAGCGTGTAGCCAGCCGAGATCAGCCAGCGGCTGGTGACACTCCGTTCCAGGCCGAGTTCGAGGCCGCGGCTGCGCTGCTTGCCTGTAAGGACTGTGTTTGCAGGGTTGAGCGGGTCAACTGCGCGGGTGTTGCTGCGATCCAGCTGGTAGATTGCCGCCGTCGCAAGCAATCCGCCCGGCAGCTGGAGCTTGGCGCCGATCTCCTCATTGTCGAAGCGCTCGGGCTTGAGCCCGGCCGTAATGCTGGTGAGGCTGCTGAACTGGTCACCGGACTGGGGCAGATAAGACCGGCTGTAGCTTGCATAGATCGAAAGCCGGTGGCTGGGCTTGATGACGACGCCGAGACGCGGGGACCACAGGTGGTCCGTTCGAGCAAGGAAATTGCCTTTACGAAGGTCGGTGACGTGGACTTCGAACCGATCGAACCGAAGTCCTGCGACAATCTCGAGCCAGCTCGCCGGCCGGATCTGATCCTGCGCGTAAAGAGCCGCGACGGTCGCATGGACGCGGTTGTCCGCGTCCGTCGCCGATGCAGCAAAAAGGACATTGGCATCGACCGTCGGACTTGAGATCGGGACGGAGCCTCCGCCAAGGAAGCTTGCGGTCTTGCGCTTGTTGCGTGACCGCTGGCGCCCGATTTCGAAGCCGAACAGCAAGGTCTGGTCGATGCCGGCGAGATTGCCCTGGACGACAAGATCGGTCTGGCTGAACAGGCTCGTGCGGTTGTTGAGGTTGTTGTAGCCTCCAAGGGCAACGAGCCCGGTGCCCGGATTGAAGCTGCTTGCAAAGACGTTCTGATAGAATTTGCGATAATTGCCGAGGATCGTCCGGTTCCGAAGCGTGACCGCGCTATTGAACCGGTGCTCGATGGCGAGCGTCGCGACATCGACGTTTGCCCTTGCAAAGCTCGCATCGGGGTCACCGAAGAAGTCCCGGTCGTGCCCTCGCACGGGTTCGTCGCCATTTGCGGGAACGCCTCGGTCGGCAGTCCGGCGGTCGTGGAAATGCTCGTAGCCGACGTCGATCCGGGTGTCGGGGCCGGCAAGGATCGCAACCGTGGGGTTGATGCCGTAGCGTTTCAGCGTGACGTGCCGGCGGAAGCTGTCGCTATCCTCGTACAGGGCATTGAGGCGGACACCCGCGCTGCTGGACAAGGGCTCGTCGAGGTCGCCTGTGAAGCGAAGGGCGCCCCAATTGTCGGTCGAAGCGCTGATTGTGCGCTGCCTCACGAGGCTTGGCCGCTTGAGGACGCGGTTGACGATCCCGCCGCCTCCGCCACGCCCGAAGATCATGGCGTTGGGACCTTTCAGGACTTCGACCCGGTCGACGTTGTAGAAATCGCGAAAATATTGGACGTCATCCCGAACGCCGTCGATGAAGAAGTCGGCAGTGCTCGAATTGCCGCGAAGGACGATCTGGTCCCGATTGCCCTCCCCGGATCCGTAGGATGCGCCCGGGACGAACAGCAGAAGGTCGCCGACGGAGCGCAGCTGCTGGTCCTCGATCTGCTGGCTCGAAACGATCGTGACCGCCTGGGGGACATTCCTGATGTCGGTCGCGGTCCTGGTCGCACTGCTCGTGACCTTGACGCCATAAGCGACATGTTCGCCGGTGACGACGATCGGTGCCGCCTCAAGCGCGGCGGAATGGGCCGTTTCCGCTGCGCAAGCGGGAGCGGCGCCGCAGGCGAGAGCCGCGGCAACGGGATAGATCAGGCGGTCCAATTCGTTCCCCTTTGGACTGTTGAAAAGGGGGCTTACTGTTATTGATACTCAGTCGCAATAGCGAAAATGAGGAAGGGGCGATCTAGGGGGTTGCTGGTCTCGGGAAGGCGAGTGCGCCAAGTCAGGTTTTGCCGCCTGCCGACGTCGTAAAAATGGGAAAGGTGCCGCCGCGGGCGGCGAGCTGGTTTCCTACTCGGCCGCTAGCAAGGTTTC
>DATMHD010000234.1:0-3765 GCA_035555075.1 Sphingomicrobium sp.
ATGATTTCGCGGAGATGACGCGGCATATCGGCGAACTTGGTCTTCGCGCGATCGAGGCCGGAGAGGGACACAAGGCAGCCCGGATCTACTGGCACAGCGTCGAGTTCGGCCTCGCTGCCGAGCAGGGTCAGCTCAAGATTCTCGGCGCCGGCCTCGCTTCCAGTTTCGGGGAGGCCCATTTCAGTCTCGAGAGCGCTGCCGTCGAGCGCCTCCCCTTCTCGGCCGAGCGCGCGGTGCACACGCCCTACCGGCACGATGCCTTCCAGCCGCGCTACCTAGTCTCAAGCTCGCTCGACGAGATGATCGAGGAGGTGCTGGCGCTGACGCCCGAGGACATGCTTGCCTTTTAGGTCCTCCGCTACAGCCCTCGCTCGCCACGTGGCCGCGCCGGCGCGCCATGCTCGGGAAGAACGGCATTGAGATACACCGCTTCCAGGGCGACGCGCTGCGCGTCCTCCTCGGGGACGATCCCGGCCGCATGACCACCTTCGATGGCCTCGTCATAATAGAAATGGTCTCGGCACTCTTCGAGCCTCGCTGCGAGCTTGCGCGCATGCCCTGGATGCACGCGATCGTCGCGCGTCGAGGTGTAGATGAACGGCACCGGATAATTCGTCCCGCATTTGAGGTTCTGGTACGGCGAATATCTGCTGATGAATGCCCAGTCGGCCGGCACATCCGGATTGCCATACTCGCCCATCCAGGAGGCGCCGGCGAGCAGGTGCGAATAGCGCTTCATGTCGACGAGCGGCGAGCCGATGATCGCACCGCCCCATAGGTCCGGCCGTTCCGTGATCGCCACCGATGCCATGAGGCCGCCATTCGATCGGCCGGAGACCGCGAGCCGGCCTTTTTGCGTCACGGTGCGCGCAATCAGGTCGTCGGCAACCGCATAGAGGTCATCATAGGCTTTCTGGCGGTTCTCGCGGAGCACTGCATTGTGCCACTTGGGCCCGTACTCGCCTCCACCACGGATATTGGCGAGGACATAGGCATTGCCCTCCTCAACCCAGAACAGGGCGAGCGGTCCGGAGCGATAGGGCTCATGGACGAGGTAGCTCGGCGTCTGCGCGAGTTCGAACCCACCATAAGCGTGGATGAGCGTCGGGGCCGGGCCGGTGACGTCCTTCCGGTGAACGAGGAAATAGGGAATCCTTGTGCCGTCGGCCGATGTCGCGAAATGCTGTTCTACGACCATGTTGGAGGCATCGAACTGGGCCGGCAGAGCCTGGACAGCGACGGGCGGCGCCGAGGGCTCGACCCGAAAGAGGGTCGGCGGCGTCAGCATTCCCTCGACGGTTGCAAAGGCAAGGTCCGAGGTGGACGCCGAGGCATTGAGGTGAACCGTCGATTTGTCGGGAAGGCTGACGGGCGTTCCGTTCCAACTTCCATCGGAAGACCGGCTGAGAGCCACGAGCCTCCCTGACACGTCCTCAAGATATTTGACCCAGAGCTTCGAGCGGCTGGAGGAGACCTCCTCAACTGCCTGATGCTCGTTGGGGACGAAGACGGTCTCTATCGTTGGGCTCTTGCCGGCAAGGAGGTCCGGTATCGAATAAGCAACGAGTGCACCCGCAGGATGCCCCTGCCAGGGGGTTTTCAGGGACGCGACCACCCGTCCGTCTAGCACGTCCGTGATCTCGGCATCTTCAGGAAGCGGCGAGGCGACAAGCCGGCCGTCGGGAGCGATGTGGCTGACCTTGCGGTGATAAAAGTCGACGCTGCGGGTGAGGAACTGCCAAGTGCGGTCGCCGTCCACGCGGCTCGTCGCGCTCACCGAGACATCCGTCTTGGCGCCCTCGCCAAGGATCTTGGCGGCGGCTAGCGGAGTCCCGCGGCGCCACAGCTTGACAATCCGCGCGTAGCCCGAGTCGGTGAGCGTACCAGGTCCAAAGTCAGTGCCCACAAACAGCGCGTCGCTCGCAGCCCATGACACATCGGTCTTCGCATTGGGGATGACAAATCCCCCTGGAACGAATGCCGCTTTGTCGAGGTCGAATTCGCGAACCTCCACGGCGTCTCCCCCACCGTTCGAGAGGCTGACCATGCAATCGACATAAGCGGGCGTGAGACAGGTCGCGCCCTTGAAGACCCATTTCTTGTTGTCTGCCTTGCTCATCGCATCGATGTCGAGAAGGGTTCGCCATTGCGGGTGGCCGGAAGCGAAGGCGGCAAGCGGAGAGACGCGCCACAGGCCGCGCGGATGCTGCTCGTCCTGCCAATAGTTCAGGACCTTGTCGCCAATGAGCTGGTCGGGCTCGGCGATCTTCTGATTGGTCGAAAGCAGCGCAAGAGCCTTCGAGCGATAGTCGGCGAAGCCCGGCTGCTTCTGGAGTTCCTCGAGAGTCCTCGCGTTCCATGACTTGACCTTGGCAAGGGCACGCGCTCCGTCGACCTGTTCGAGATAGAGGTTGGGATCAGGCTTGCCCGGCGCGGACATTGCCGGCGCGGCTACAGAAAGCATTGTCGCAATCGCGAACATTCGCACCAGTCGGTCCATCAAATTCTCCCTCATCCTCGCTTCACCAGCTATCGCGCCTCGCAATGGCAGTCGAGCGCGCTATAGCCGCATGCATGGGCGACGTGCTGGACAAGGGCGAATATCGCAGCGGACACGACCCCAGCACCCTGCGCGATGCACTCGGCTGTTTCGCGACGGGCGTCACGGTCGTTACCTGCCTTGACGAGGAGGGGCGGCCGGCAGGCCTCACGGTAAACAGCTTCGCTTCGGTCTCGCTCGAACCGCCGCTGCTCCTCGTGTGTCTCCAGAAGACGGCGGCAAGTGCGCCGGCGCTCACGAGTGCGCGCTTCTTTGCGATCAATGTCCTCCAGACCGGGCAGCAGCCCGCCTCGATCCGCTTCTCGACGCGTGACGAGGACAGGTTCGGCGCAACCCCCTGGTCCTGCGGCGAGGCCGGCGCGCCGATCCTCGAGGAGTCGCTAGGAGTGTTCGAATGCGAGCGCTTCGGCCTTTACGATGGCGGCGACCATCACATCCTGGTGGGGCGGGTCATCAAAGCGAGCTTCGATGCAAGCCTTGATCCCTTGCTCTACTTTCGCGGTCGCTACCGCAGGTTGCACTTCGATTAGCTTGCGCTAGGCACGCGCCTATGCTGGCACTGGATTTCGTCAAGGCGAACCGCGACACCGTCGAGCGAGCGATCCGCGACAAGGGGGTCAGTCTCAATCTCGATGACCTCTTCTCGCTCGACACGCAGATTCGCGCGCTCAAAACCGAGATCGATGCGCTTCGGGCGGAGCGCAATGCGATCAGCGCGCAGTTTCCCAAAGCGGCTCCCGAGGAGAAGGCAGAGCTTGGCAAGCGGGCCAAGGAAGCCGGCGCGCGGGCAACTCGCCTCGAGGAACAGCTGGCCGGCGAGGACGCGGCGCTCAAGGTCCTGATGCTGCAACTTCCCGGCATCCCATACGGGGGCGCGCCGGTCGGCCCTGACGAGACATTCAACAAGGTCATCCGTACGGTTGGTGAACCGCGCAAGTTCGATTTCGAGCCCCTCGACCACGTGGCTCTCGTCGACAAGAACCAATGGGCCGATCTTTCTCGCGTCACGCAGGTTTCTGGTAGCCGCACCTACTGCCTCAAGGGCGCGCTCGCGGTGCTCGAAACCAAGCTCATGGGATGGGCGCTCGAGAAGATCGCAGAAGCCGGCTTCACTGCCATCACGGTTCCGGCAATCGCGAGGGAACAGGCGTTTCTCAATCAGGGACAGTTTCCCGCACACAAAGAAGAGACATACGAGCTTCGCA
>DATMHD010000235.1:0-3273 GCA_035555075.1 Sphingomicrobium sp.
GCCTCGGATCTCGAGTTCCGGCGGGGGATTGATGCCCCGAGCATCCTTGTTCCGGAAATGACGGTAGCGGCGGCCTAGGCTTCCTGAGCGATCCTTGGGACTCCAAGACGGGGGATTTCGATCTTGGGGCAACGGTCCATGACCACCTTCAGGCCGGCAGCTTCGGCCCTTGCTGCAGCTTCCTCGTTCACGACGCCGATCTGCATCCAGACGGCTTTCGCGCCAACGAAGATCGCCTGGTCGACGGCTTCGCCGGCCATGTCGGGGCGGCGGAAGATATCGACGATGTCGATCGGGACGCCGCTCTGCGCCAGCTCACGCCAGACGAACTCCCCGAGGACGTGCTCGCCCGTGATCTGTGGATTCACGGGAAGGACCCTGTAGCCCCAGTCCTGCAGGAACTTCATGACGCCGTACGAGGGCCGCTCGGGCCGGTCGGAAGCCCCGACAAGCGCGATCGTGCGCGCATTCCCCAGGAGCTCGGCAATCTCGGCGTCACTTGTGAGCGGCATCACTTCACTCCTCTTGAAGTCCTAATGCGTGACCGCCTCGAGGAGTTTCGCTGCAATCGCTGCAAATGCGTCCGCGTCGGGCGATCGGGATGCTGCGGGCGGCATGCCCGCATCCGAGGCCTCGCGGATCGCAAGGGACAGAGGAAGGCGTCCGAGGAAGGGCAGGCCCATCTCGGCAGCTGCGGCCTCGGCTCCGCCGACGCCAAAGGGATGTGAGCTCTCGCCGCAGTGCGGGCAGGCGTAGGTTGCCATGTTTTCGATGATCCCGAGGACGGGAACGCTCGTCTTGTTAAAGAGATCGACGGCACGGCGGGCGTCGATAAGCGAGAGGTCCTGCGGGGTCGACACGATGACTGCGCCAACGGGCCGCGACCGCTGGATGAGCGAAAGCTGTACGTCGCCCGTCCCTGGCGGGAGGTCGACCAGCAGGATCTCGGCATCCCCCCAGTCCGCATCGACGAGATTGGCAAGCGCACCAGTCGCCATCGGACCTCGCCAGGCAAGTGCGTGACCAGGGGATACCAGCTGCCCGAGCGAGAGGAAGCGGATTCCATGCGCTTCAACGGGGATGAGCGTCTCGTCCCCTGCCGAAGGCTTCTCATGCGTGCCGAGCAAGGTCGGCTGTGAGGGGCCATAAACGTCCGCGTCGATGAGGCCGACCTTTTTGCCGAGGCGCGCAATGGCGATTGCGAGGTTGGCCGAAACCGTGGACTTGCCAACCCCGCCCTTGCCGCTGCCGATCGCGATCAGGGTCCGTGCCGGCTGGCTTGCGGTCATTGCGATCCGCGCTTCCCTGACCCCGCCGATAGAGAGTGCCGCCGTCCTTATTTCCTCCTCGAGAAGCTTGCACTCGCTTGCTCCAAGGCCGGTTGCATCAACGATGATCGTCGCAACTCCACCAGCGAGCTTTCGCGAGCGGATGCGATCGTCATGCGGCAGGTCCGTCAGGGGGGCCTTTGTCTCGTGCATCGCAAGTCACATAGGAAGGCCATCGCGGCTTGCCACTGTTTTTGTTGCACGCCGCTCCCTATACTTGCCGCGATGAGCATCATTTCCGGGTGGGAAAGCCGCGTTCGCGGCCTGTTCACCGATACAAAAGGGCCTTGGGGGCCAAACAGCAGCGATGGCGGCGGCGACGCCCCCTCGGCAGGTCCTCAGAACGGACCAGGCAACGGACCCTGGGGGGAGCCGCAGCGCCGGGGACGACGGCCGGGCCTTGCCGGTGCCAATGTCTCGGCGCTCGACGAGCTGCTGCGCCGTAGTCGTGCGCGGTTCGGCGGTGGCGGAGGAGGCGGACTTCCCGGGCGTCCTGACCGGTCATTGATCCTGTGGGCCATCCTGGGCTTCATCCTCATTTGGCTTGTCGCCACCAGCATCCATTCGATCTCGCCCGGACAGCGGGGCGTTGTCACCCGCTTTGGCCGGTACAGCTACACGCTTGGACCAGGCGTCGGCTTCACGCTCCCGGTTCCCGTCGAGCGCGTGAAGAAGATCGATGTCGAAAAGATCCGGACCAACGATCTTGGCTCGCAGAGTAGCGAAGATCTGATGCTGACTGGCGACCAGAACCTGATCGACATCGCGTATTCGGTGCGCTGGAACATCAAGAGCCCCGAGCTTTACCTTTTCCAGCTGGACCAGCCCGATGAGACGATCCGGCAGGTCGGTGAAAGCGCGATGCGCGCCGTCATTGCCGAGGTGACGCTCCAGGATGCGATGGGCGACAAGCGAAGCGAGATTGAATCAAGGGTTTCCGACGCGATGCAGCGCGTTCTCGACGGCTATCATTCGGGTATCCAGATCCAGGGCGTCGCAATCCAGCAGGCCGATCCGCCGGGCGAGGTCAATGACGCGTTCAAGGAAGTCACTGCGGCCCAGCAGGATGCCAAGTCCTACGTCAACCAGGCCAACGCCTATGCGCTCCAGCTGACCGCCAAGGCGCAGGGCGAAGCGGCCGCCTTCGACAAGGTCTACGAACAATATAAGCTCGCCCCGGACGTCACCCGCAAGCGCATGTATTACGAGACGATGGAGCAGGTGCTCTCGAAGGTCGACAAGACGATCATCGAGGCTCCTGGAGTTACTCCCTATCTGCCGCTGCCTCAGGTGCAGAAGCAGCAACAACAGCAGCAGCAACAACAGGAGCGGCAGCAGTGACCGACGTGTTCCGCCGCCATCCCTTCGGTGCCGCAATTGTGGGCGTCGTTGTTCTCCTTCTGCTCCTTGGCAGTTTCCCTATCATTCCCGAGACCAAGCAGGCGGTCGTCGTCCGCTTCGGAAAGCCCGAGCGGATCCTCAACCGCTTCGAGGTAGGAAGACCTATCGGCGCTGCCGGTGCTGGCCTGTCGTACCGCATCCCGTTCGTCGACCAGATCGTCTGGATCGACAAGCGCGTCCTTGCCGTCGACATGGAGCCGCAGCCGGTACTTTCGACCGACCAGCGCCGCCTCATGGTGGACGCGTTCGCGCGCTATCGCATCCTCGACCCGCTCCTCATGTACATCCGCTCGAACACTGAGGAGAACCTGCGTGGACAACTGCAGACGATCCTGAGGTCAGAAGTGCGCAACGAGCTTGCAAAGCAGCCGTTCGCGGCCCTCCTTTCGCCCGAACGCCAGGGAGTTATGAACGACGTTCGGAGCTCGCTTAACGTCCAGGCCGCAAAGTTTGGTGTTCAGATCGTCGACGTTCGCATCAAGAAGACCGACCTTCCGGACGGCGCTCCCCTCCAATCAGCCTTCGAAAGCTTGCGGACGGCCCG
>DATMHD010000236.1:0-4840 GCA_035555075.1 Sphingomicrobium sp.
CCACGACCTTCACGCTCGGTGCGGTCCTTGCGGGCCAGATCAATCCCGTGAACGCGGGCTTTTATGTCATTGGCGTCGATACGGGCGCCGGCGCAATCAAGCCCTTCGCCGCCATCGGCGAACCCAACGTGATCTTCGACCAGGTGATTGTCGTTCAGAAGAACGGAACGGCTACACTTGGCGCAAATATGTTGAATGTCTCGATGGTTGGAAACCAGTTCATCGTGACCGTCCCGACCTCGCTCCTCCCATCGACAGGGGCAAGTCTTGCGAATTATGGCTTCAATATCTGGCCGCGGTTTGGAGCGAGCGTCACCAACAACAGCCAAATATCGGACTTCGCGCCCAATAACGCACTCCTCAGCGTCAACGGCCTCATCGGCGCAGTCCCTGAGCCCTCGTCCTGGTTGATGATGCTATTGGGCTTCGGCCTTGTTGGCACCGCATTGAAGTTCAGGAGGCAGGAAAAACGACCGCTCCAGGTCGCCTGACCCGTTAAAGCGGGACGCCGAAGAGGTCATGCTCGTCGGCGTCCTCCACCCGCACTGAAGCGATTGCGCCCGGGACAAGTCCGCCCGCATCGCGAAGATGAACCTCGCCATCGATTTCCGGTGCATCGGCCTTCGAGCGACCCGTCGCGCCGCCGGTCTCCTCGTCCACTGCATCGATCAGGACCTCGATCGTCGAGCCGATCTTGGCCGCAAGCTTCTCCGCGGAGATACGCGCCGAGAGCGCCATGAGCGCTCCGTAGCGCTCCTGCTTCACATCCTCGGGCACCTGCTGGTCCATGGACGTTGCGGGAGCACCTTCCACGGGCTCGAACTTGAACGCGCCGACACGATCGAGGCGGGCTTCCTCGAGCCAGGCGAGGAGATAGGCGAAATCCTCGTCGGTCTCGCCGGGAAAGCCCACCACGAAGCTCGAGCGGATCGCAAGCTCGGGAACCAGCCCTCGCCAGTTGCGGATACGCTCGAGGACCTTTGCGTCGTTGGCGGGCCGCCGCATGCGGCGAAGCACGTCGGGGCTTGCGTGCTGGAACGGGATATCGAGATAGGGGAGGACCAGGCCTTCGGCCATCAGCGGGATGACGTCGTTCACGTGGGGATAGGGATAGACATAGTGCAGCCTGACCCACGCGCCGAGCTTTCCAAGCTCGCGTGAGAGGTCGGTCATATGCGCCCGGACGGGCTCGCCTTTCCACGGCCATGTGTTGTGACGCAGGTCCACTCCGTAGGCGCTGGTGTCCTGGCTGATGACCAGCAGTTCCCTCGTGCCCGCGGCGACCAGCTTCTCGGCTTCCCGAAGGATCGCGTCGGGACGGCGGCTTGCAAGATCGCCGCGAAGATGCGGGATGATGCAGAATGCGCAGCGGTGGTTGCAGCCTTCGGAGATCTTCAAATAAGAGTAGTGCCTTGGCGTGAGCTTGAGGCCAGCCTCCGGAACGAGGTCAATGAAGGGCGAGGGAATATGCGGCGCCGCCTCATGGACGGCCGCGACGACCTCTTCATATTGCTGCGGGCCGGTGACTGCGAGGACATCGGGAAAGCGCTCGCGGATGAGTTCGGCTTCCTTGCCCATGCAGCCGGTGACGACCACGCGTCCGTTTTCGGCAATTGCTTCCCCGATCGCCTCGAGGCTCTCCTCCTTTGCGGAATCAAGAAAGCCGCAGGTGTTGACCAGCACCACGTCGGCTCCTGCATAATCGGGCGACATGTCATAGCCCTCGGCACGCAGCTTGGTCATGATGCGCTCGCTGTCGACGAGCGCCTTGGGGCAGCCGAGCGAGACCAGCCCGACGCGCGGGGGGTTGGGTAGAATTGTGGTGTTCATAGGAAGGGCCGCGCCAATATAGTGATTTTGGGGCGAAAACTAGGCGGTTGCCTGAACGCCTTGTTCAGGCGAGCAAAGCGCGGCTAAGGCGCCCGGCAAGCCAACAGGAGCAAGCATGCGTATCGCGATGATCGGCACAGGTTACGTCGGACTGGTTTCCGGCGCGTGCTTTGCGGACTTTGGACATCGCGTCTGCTGCGTGGACAAGGATTCATCGAAGATCGACGGCCTCAACAAAGGCGTAATGCCAATCTGGGAGCCCGGCCTCGAGGCCATCGTCAAATCCAATGCCGAACGTGGCCGTCTGACCTTCACGACGGATCTTCCCTCGGCAGTGAAGGATGCCGAGGCAGTCTTCATCGCGGTGGGTACGCCGGCGCGTCGCGGTGATGGTCACGCCGATCTCACCTTTGTCTTCGACGCGGTGCGTGAACTGGCCAAGGTGATCCGGCCAGGCACCGTCGTCGTCACGAAGTCGACGGTACCGGTTGGTACCGGCGACAAGATCGAGGCGATCCTTCGCGACGAGGGCGTTGAACATGTCTCCGTCGCTTCCAACCCCGAGTTCCTTCGCGAAGGCGCGGCAATTGCCGACTTCAAGCATCCCGACCGCATCGTCGTTGGTGCCGAGGATGATCACGCGCAGGAGGTGCTGCGCGAAATCTACAGGCCGCTGTTCCTCAATCGAGCGCCGATCCTCATCACCGGTCGTCGCACTGCCGAGCTCACCAAATATGCTGCGAACGCGTTCCTCGCAGTGAAGATCAGCTTCATCAACGAGATCGCCGATCTTTGCGAAGCGGTGGACGCCGACGTCCAGGATGTCGCCCGGGGCATCGGCCTCGATAACCGGATTGGACCAAAGTTCCTTCACGCGGGGCCGGGCTATGGTGGCAGCTGCTTCCCCAAGGATACGCTTGCGCTCCTTCAAACTGCCGACGAAGCGGGGGTCGACCAGAGGATTGTGAGGACGACCGTCAAGGTCAATGACGATCGCAAGCTGCATATGGTCGATCGGGTTGTCGCCGCGCTGGGCGGAAGCCTTGAGGGAAAGCGCGTCGGCGTTCTTGGTCTTGCGTTCAAACCAAACACGGACGACATGCGCGAAGCTCCCTCCATTCCACTGGTCCAGGGGCTGGTGAAGGAAGGCGCGCAAGTCCGTGCGTTCGACCCGGTCGCGCGCGAACAGGCGGAAAAGGTCCTTGGAGGGATAGAGTTCGTCGACGATGCCTATGCCGCCGCCGACGGAGCCGACGTCCTTGTCATCGTCACCGAGTGGGACGAGTTTCGCGCCCTTGACCTCGAGCGCATCGCGGCGCTGCTGAAGGGCAAGGTCCTTGTCGACCTGCGGAACGTCTATGATCGCCAGGAAGCCGAGGAAGCGGGGCTTGCCTTTTACGGCGTCGGCCGCGGCCGCGCCGAGCTCATAAGAGCCTAAGGCAGGAGCCCTTTACGCTCACACTCGCTCGCTGAGCGGCGCTCCGGTGCCTTGGACGATCAAATGCCGGGGCGTGTCCGGCTCGTAATCCGCGCTCCCGCGGTGCCATGGAAAAACGATCCTGCCGCCGCTCTTTCGCTCGATCCTCAATTCATATGCCCGTGCAAGTTCCTCATGGGCGGACCTTGCGGCCGCGTTCTCTGCAGATGCAGCTCGGGACCGCTCGACCTGCTGCCGGAGGAAGACGTAGTTGAGGTCCATGGCGAGTCTCCGGTTCGGGGCCCGGCTCGATATGGGTCCGGCACTTGAACGGCAGCTGAGTGAAAGCGGTCCCGTCGACGTTTAGAGATGCAGAAGCGGCGATCGGTTCAATCGTGGGGCAGTCTCCGGAATAAGGATCAAGATCGGTAGGACGGCGATTGCAACGACCGCGATCATTGCGCCCGGGATGCTCGCCCAGCCGGTCTGTTCGACGAGCAGCTGGGCGCCATAGGGAGTGAGACCGCCGAAAATCGCCGTTGCCGTGGTTGCGCCAAGAGCAAGGCCAGTGATTCGGCCTTCGCCTGGAAATTGCTCGGCAGTTGCGACTGCACCGACGGCGCTCACCGCACCGGCGAGAAGTGCAAGGATGACTGCGCCCGCAAGGACTGCCGCCTGCCCACTGTTCGCCATCAGCGAGAACATGGTGGTCGGAAGCGCTGCACTGCCGACGCAGAGGGCGATGAGGACGCGTTTTCGGCCGATCCTGTCACTAAGGGCACCGGTAAGCGGCGTCACGAGGATCACGGCGAACGCTGCGACAGTCGACAGCCAGAGCGATTCCCGTTCGGTCAGCCTTCCGACCGAGGTGAGGAATGCAGGGACATAGGTGATGCCGACATAATAAGTGATGGAGCCAAGCGCCGAGATCGAGAAGGACCGCAATATGCCGGCGCGGTGATGGGAAAGAGCATGTCGAAAAGGCACGTCCGGCACGGTCCGCTGTTCCTGTTGCCGGCGGAATTCCGGCGATTCATGCATTGTCGAGCGGGCGGCCCAGACTGATCCTGCGAGTGCTGCGCCGACGAAGAACGGGATGCGCCACCCCCAGCGGTCGAGGTCAGCCGCGCTCGAGAGGCTGACCGTGAGCGCCGAAACACCAACTGCAAGAAGACCTCCAACTTCGCTCGCCGCCGATGCCGAAGAGGTGATGAGACCCCGTCGTTCTGCCTGGGAGCCTTCGAGGAGATACGCAACGACACCCGTATATTCGCCGCCCACCGAGAAGCCCATGACGCAGCGCAGCAGGAGAAGAAGCCAGCCGGCGGCCGGCCCGGCTGCGGCCCGCGTTGGAAGGGCGGCCGTCGCAAGCATCGCTGCAGTCATCAGCGCGACAGAAAGCAGCATCATCCGGCGCCGGCCGTATCGATCGCCGATATGGCTGAAGAAGATGGCACCGAGCGGACGCATGAGGTAGGCGATTGCAAAGCTGCCCAGGGTCAGGAGCAGCGACCCCGTTCCCCCTCCGTAGAAGACGCGGGCAAGCACTGTCGCAAAATAGAGATAGAGGGTGAAATCATACCATTCGACGAT
>DATMHD010000237.1:0-7533 GCA_035555075.1 Sphingomicrobium sp.
CCTCACGATCGACCTCGTCGAGCGAACCATCGCCCAGAAGTCGACTTCGGCCAAGACAGGCCGCGACGGGAGCATTGGACTGACCCCTCCCACGACCGGACCGCTGAGCTTCTTTTCGTCCTCGGATGTAAAGGCCGGCGGATCCCAGTCGTTTACTGGTGAAGGCAGTGCTGCCCAGTCGAACCAGCTGTCGGGACAATTGAGCGTGACGATCGTCGAAGTCTATCCGAACGGAACGATGCTGGTGCGCGGCGAGAAGCTTCTCACGCTCAATCGCGGCGACGAACATGTGCAATTTTCTGGGATCGTCCGCGCGGCAGACATCAGCCCCGATAATCGCGTGACCTCGTCGCGCGTCGCCAATGCGAAGATCTTCTACACGGGCAAGGGCGAAATCGCCCGCGCGTCGAGGCAGGGATGGTTGCAGCGCTTCTTCTCCCTGATCAGTCCGTTCTGATGGGGCTGGCGATGCTTCGCACGGGCCTCCGCTCGGCATTTCTGCTTGCCTCGCTCCTTGCCTGGTGCGTTCCTGCCGAGGCGGAGCGCATCAAGGACCTTGGGCAATTCGATGGCCTTCGAAACAACCAGCTGACGGGCTATGGCATCGTCGTCGGACTTGCCGGCACCGGCGACGATAGCCTCGATTATTCGACGCTTGGCGTCAAAGGGGCCGTGTCGCGCTTCGGCCTTACGCTCCCGCCGGGAATCAATCCCTCCCTAAAGAACGCCGCGGCAGTTCTCGTGACTGCCGAACTCCCCCCCTTCGCCAAGCCCGGGCAAAGGCTCGATGTCACCGTCTCCGCAATCGGCAAGGCAAAGTCACTTCGCGGCGGAACGCTCGTCCTTTCCCCGCTCCTCGGAGCCGACGGCCAGATCTATGCGATGGCGCAAGGCAATCTTGTCATCGGCGGCCTCGGGGTCGACGCTGCCGACGGGTCCAAGACCATCGTCAACGATCCCGCAGCAGGAAGGATCGAGGGGGGCGCAAGCGTCGAGCGGGCGGTCGATACGGGCTTTGCAACCCGGCCTGAGCTGTCGTTCAATCTCGCCGATTATGATCTTACCAACGCGCAGCGCGTCGCCGAGGCGATCAATCGCGCGCTGGGCGTCGGTTCCGCACGTGCAGTCGACGGGACCTCGATCCGGATTGCAGCGCCTGCCGGCGCCGAGCCCCGCGTTGCGCTCATGAGCCGCATCGAGAACCTCGAGATCACGCCCGCCGACGCCCCGGCGCGCGTGATCGTCAATGCGCGCACCGGAACGGTCGTGATGAATGGCGCGGTCCGGGTCGGCCCGGCTGCCGTCAGCCACGGCAGGCTGACCGTCAGGATCGATGAAGAGCCCCAGGTTTCGCAGCCGGCGCCGCTGAGCGGGGGGCAGACCGTCGTCACCCCGTCGAGTGCGATCAGTGTCGAGGAGCACGGGAGCCCCATGTTCCTGATGCCGCGCGGAGCCAAGCTCTCGGACATCGTCGACAGCATCAACCGCCTTGGAGCTTCGCCGGGCGATCTCGTGGCGATCCTCGGCGCGCTCAAGCAGGCCGGTGCGCTCAAGGCGGAGCTCGTCATCCAATGAGCAATGTCGCGCCCACCGGAGCAATGAACTCGACGCGCGCGTCGGCTGCCAAAGCCGATCCTGCATTGAAGAAGGTCGCGCAGCAGTTCGAGGCGATTTTCCTTCGCCAGATGATCGGCAGCATGCGCCAGGCGAAGCTCACCGATGATCCTTTGGATTCAAGTGCAACCGACAATTTTCGGGAGCTTGCGGATGCCAAGACGGCCGACAGCATTGCCGCCCTGGGTCGCTTTGGAATTGCACAGATGATCGAACGTCAGCTCGGCAAACCGGGAGTGAGCAAATGACCGACCTCATGTCGATCGGGGCCTCGGGGCTGCGTGCCTATCGCGATGCCCTTGGGACAACGAGCGACAATATCGCCAATGCCCAGACCGCCGGATACGTGCGCCGCACGACCCGTCTCGCCGAGGCCGGAAGTTCTGGCGACATGCCGCTCTACCGCGCCCAGACCTTGCCCGGCGGAGTGCTCGTCGACGGAGTTCAACGCTCGGTCGACCAGTGGCTGGTCGAGGATTCTCGAACCTCGATCAGCGGCGCCGAGCGGTCATCGGCCCGGCTGCAATGGCTCCAGGCAGGCGAGCGGGCGCTCGACGATGGCGAGAATGGTGTGGGCCAGTCCCTGACGGCGATGTTCAATGCAGCCGATACGCTTGCGGCTGATCCTTCCAATATGTCCTGGCGATTGTCGTTCCTTCAGTCAGTCAGCAGCGCCGTCGATGCGTTCAAGACGACCGCATCCGAGCTCCAGTCGGTATCGAGCGGGATTGCCACCGCCGCCCAATCCGGCGTGGATCACGTGAATAGCGATGTCTCTGCGCTCCAGCGCGTCAATGTTGCGCTGCTTCGCGCCCGGGACGGCTCGACCAACCAGGCTTCGCTCATGGACGAGCGAGATCGTCTGCTCGATTCGCTTTCCGGGGCGCTTCCGATCGCTGTCACCTTCGATGCGCACGGCGCCGCAAGCGTGCGCGTTGCTGGAGGAGGAGGGCCCCCGCTTCTCGACGGACCATCGATTTCCCAGCTCGCAGTCAGTGCCGCTCCGGACGGAACGCTTTCGCTGACCCTTGGCGGAACCGCCATCGTGCCATCCTCGGGAAGTCTCTCGGGGCTTTCCTCGGCAGCGTCCACTATCTCGGGCCAGCGTTCGGCACTCGACCAGCTTGCAGGTCAGTTCGCATCGGGACTGAACGCCGCGCACCAGGCGGGCACCGACGCCAACGGACAGCCCGGCGGAGCGCTCGTCAGCTTCAGCGGGACCGCCGCTTCCCTGGCAGCGCTGCCTCTGACGCCGGACCAGGTAGCGGCCGCAGACACAACGAGCGACAACGGCAATCTTCTCGCCATGGCGAGCCTTCGAGGGACTGGCGGCACGGAGCAGGGATGGGCACAAATGGTTGCTGCCCACGCCCAGACTGTTTCTGCGGCGAAGGCGCAGGATTCCGCTGCGTCGACCCGCCGCGACGGAGCACTTGCGGCTCGCGCGGAGCTTTCCGGCGTGGATCTTGATCATGAGGCGGCCGAGCTCCTTCGCTTCCAGCAGGCCTATGAAGGATCGGCACGCGTGATCCAGGTGGCGCGCGACACTTTCCAATCCATCCTGAGCGCCATCTGAGGAGCCATGAGATGATCAACGCGACCGGCAACCGCATGACCTTTGAAATCAATCGCCAATCGCAGCTGGCAAAGGCGATCGAGACGACGCAGATCCAGATCTCGACGGGCAACCGGCTTCAGCGAGCGTCAGACGACCCCGGCGCCTCGATACGCATTGCCGATATCCGCCGTACCCAGGCCGATTCCGACGTCTGGAAGCGCAATATCGAACTTGGATCCTCGCTCGCGAACCAGGCGGACGGCGTCCTGCAGACTCTGAACGAGCGGCTTGCACGCGCGCAGGAACTGACCGTCCAGGGCGCCAACGGTTCGCAGCCACAAAGCGCGCGCGACACGATCGCCGCAGAGATCCGCGCGATCGCTGACGAGATCGGGGCTCTTGGGCAGACCAAGTCGTCGCTCGGGCAACCCCTGTTCAGCAACGGTTCTGCACGCCCGATGCGCTTTGGAGAAGGCGTGGTGTTCCCACCCGTGCCCGCAAGCTCCGATGTGTTCCAATATTCGGGCCTTCCTCTCTCCCAGCAGCTTCAGTCGCTTGCAACGGCCGTCCAGAGCGGCGACCGGGGACAACTCGACACCGCGCTCACCACTGCGGACGGACTGATCCAGCACGGCGCTTCCGTTGCCGCGACGATCGGCAATGCGGCATCCCGGCTCGACCGTCTTTCGGACAGCAACGAGACGCGCTCAGTCGATCTCGCTGCGGAGCGAAGCGGGCTCGAGAAGACAGATCTCACGACGGCCATCGCGACGCTCAACGCGCAGCAGCTGACCCTGGAGGCCGCCCAGTCCGCATTCGCCAGGATCAACCGCCGCTCGCTCATCGATCTTTTGTCCTGACCTAAAGAGAAATCATTCACGGCCGTATCTTTGATTGAAAGCTACGTCGTCCCGGAGTCCAATCGCCATGTTTCAGATTATCGGGATCGTCGTGCTTATCGCGATGGTCTTCGGGGGATTTGCCTTCACGGGGGGAAATCTCACCCCGGTCCTTCACGCCCTTCCGCACGAGATGCTGATCATCGGAGGTGCCGGCGTCGGCTCGCTCATCATCGGCAATTCCACGAAGGAACTAAAGGCGCTCGCGGCCGGCCTCGCCAAGGTCTTCAAAGGCCCCAAATTCAAACGCCAGGACTTCCTCGACTGCATCTTCCTCGTGATCCGTCTCATGAAGCTGTTGCGGACCGACGGCCCGGTGGCGCTCGAGCCGCACATCGAGGCGCCGGAAAGCTCGGCAATCTTCCAGGAATATCCGCGGCTCCTGAAGGATCCGGCGCTCATCCATCTCATCACCGATACGTTGCGGCTGGTCGTCGTCTCCTCGGGGACACTCCACCCCCATGCGGTCGAGGAGGTGATGGACAACAGCATCAAGAACCGAAGCCATCACTCGCTCAAACCCGCGGAAAGCCTTCAGAGCCTCGGTGATGCGCTCCCTGCGCTCGGGATTGTCGCTGCAGTGCTTGGCGTCGTGAAGACAATGGGTTCGATCGACAAGCCGCCGGAGATCCTCGGTGCAATGATCGGCTCCGCGCTGGTCGGGACCTTCCTTGGAGTTCTTCTTGCCTATGGTCTCGTCGGGCCGTTCGCTCACCGGGCCAAGCAGGTCATCGAGGCCGATCTTGCCATGTATCATACGGTCAAGCAGATCATCGTCGCTTCGCTCTACAATCATCCGATCCCGCTCGTGATCGAGGCCGCACGCTCCGGCATCGAGCACAGCAACCAGCCCTCCTTCGCCGAGGTATTCGACGGAATGCGGAGCCGCTGAGCATGTCGGACGAAACCGAGCTCCAACGCCCGATCATCATCAAGAAGCCGGTGGTCATGGCACATGCCGGGCACCATGGCGGGGCGTGGAAAGTCGCTTACGCCGACTTCGTCACGGCGATGATGGCCTTCTTCCTTCTGATGTGGCTTCTTGGCGCGACCACCGAAAAGCAGCGGAAGGCCCTGGCCGATTATTTCGCTCCAACGATCGTCGAGAAGAAGGACGACGCCGCGGGCTCCAATGGTCTCCTTGGAGGCGACGCGATCATCGCCAAGGACAAATATCCAAGTCGCGCCGGGATGACCGGCGAGCGCTCGATCACAATCCCGAAGGCTAACACTGGCGGCAAGAGTGATGGCGCCGGCAAAGATCTCGACCGCGCGCGCTTCGCGCAGCTTCAGCAGGTGCTGCGCAATCGCCTGGCACGCGATCAGGTTCTCAACCACTTTGCCAAAAGCCTGAGGTTCACCGAAACCAGCGACGGACTTCGGATGGACCTGGTGGACGACGCCAATTTCTCGATGTTCCTCGTCGGCACCAATGTCCTGACGCCCGAGGCTCAGCGTCTATTGCCACTGGTAGCCGATGCGATCGCAGGACTGCCGAACGACATCCGCGTGCGTGGACATACGGACGCCTCGCAATTCTCCGCCGGCGGACGCAACAACTGGACGTTATCGAGCGCGCGTGCGGATGCGACGCGCCAGTATCTCATGATGAACCAGATTCCCTCGAGCCGTTTCCTGAGGATCGAAGGCGTTGCGGACCGCGAGCCCTACAACCCCTCGGATCCGTTCGACGCCGTCAATCGCCGCATCTCCATCACTCTTGGGTGGACGCCGACAGGGGAGGCCAACCACGCCTAGGAGCGTCGCGAAGTCCTAGAAAGGGAACTCCCGCGGGATCAGCCGCCAGCGAGCGAATATTTGCGCATCTTCTCGATGAGGGTGGTGCGTTTAAGGGTCAGCAGCCGAGCTGCTTCGCTGACAACGCCATCGGCCATGTCGAGAGCGACCTGGATCCGCTCGAGCTCCAGCGTCTCAAGGAGTTCCTTGAGGTTGATGGGGCTCTCCCCCGACCATGCAGAAGCTCTTTTCGAAGCACCGGGAAACGGCACGACCCGGTCATCTTCGACGGGGAACTCGATTCGGCCGAGACAGCCGAGGAGCTCATCGACTTCAGTCCGCCCGATCATCGTGCCGCCGAAAAGGACGTTGGCGCGCTCGACGAAATTCCGGAGCTCGCGGACGTTTCCCGGCCAGTCATGCTGCTCGAGCCGATCGAGCGCGGCTTTGGAAAGATGAGCTCGGCCGTGGTTCCCAAGGAGGCTCTGGAAATGTTCGACGAGCAGGGGGACGTCCTCGCTTCGCTCTGCCAGGGACGGAACCCGGATCGGCAGGACGCCAAGGCGGAACTGGAGATCCTGGCGAAAGCGGTTCTGGGCGACTGCGCCAGCAATGTCCTGATGCGTCGCCGATATAATCCGGATGTCGATCTTGACCGAAGAGCTCGCTCCGATCCTGGTCACAAGCCGATCTTCGAGGACGCGCAGGAGCTTTACCTGCATGTCGAAACGCATATCTCCGATTTCGTCCAGGAACAGGGTTCCGCCATTTGCCTCCTCGAAGCGTCCGATCCGACGGGCATGTGCACCTGTGAACGAGCCTCGCTCATGTCCGAAAAGTTCGGACTCGATAAGGTCGGGAGGAATGGCGCCGCAGTTGATCGCAACGAACGGCTGCCCCGCCCGGTTGCTTTCTTCGTGAATTGCGCGGGCAAGGACTTCCTTGCCGGCTCCGGATGGGCCCGTGATCATCACGCTCGCATCGGATTTGGCGACACGTCGCGCCAGTTGGCGAAGCTGCTGGGTCGACCGCGATCGACCCACAATCATGCGCTCGGCGGGGGTCAAGTCCCCGACGTCAATTGGAACTGCATTCACAGAATTACTTTCCCCCGTCGGACCTTTTCGAGCCCGTTGAAAATATGAATGTCGGAGGGGAGTAAATCCGATATTATCGTGAACTCCATATTGGAGGAATTCATCTATTTTCATAACAAACGATATGGGTATATCGAGCCACCGAACAGAATCCGCGCCTGTTTTTCAGTACTGGGGCGCTCTGCTTGCGGATCGATTGAAGTCGCGAGTACCGAGATATTCCACTTAAGTTGCGGATTCCAAATAGCGCCGCAAGGCAGAGCTTCTTGCAGCGCCCGAGCCCGACAACGGTTTCAAGAAAATGCCCCACCCGGCGGCCAAGCGTGAACCGATGATCAACGCGCAGGTTTACACGACACGCAACGCACAGGAGGTGAGGCCTCGTCTTCCAGGGGCCGTGCGCTTGAAATCCTTCGAGCAAGGAATTTTCTATGTCTGCTCTCTTCAGCCCACTCGAGGTCGGTGGCCTCAGGCTCGCCAATCGGATCATCATCGCGCCGATGTGCCAATATTCGGCGGAAGATGGATGCATGTCGGACTGGCATGTGATCCACTTGGGGCACCTCGCGCTTTCGGGCGCCGCGCTTCTGACGATCGAAGCGACGTCCGTCACTCCCGAGGGACGGAT
>DATMHD010000238.1:0-3202 GCA_035555075.1 Sphingomicrobium sp.
AGTTGAAGCGGTAAACAGGGTTCAGCCAACCTGAGTGGTCGTGACGACCCCCGCTGAAATACTGAGCGTTGCCGGAGACAGGGTCAGGGTCTGACCCGTTGACGAGGTCACGATCACTTGGCGGATCGACCCGTCCGTTCCGGTAATGACGCGGCTGACGGTCCCGAGGTTCGTCCCTGTGCTGCTGTTGACGGTAAGACCGGTCGTAAGGCCTGGAAGTGCGCTGCTTAGAACCGCGCCGCCTGCAAGGACGCTGTGGGCATTTGCATGAGCAATGCCGGTCGCCGAAGCATGGAACGGACCCTGACTGTTCACCCGGGCCTGGCTCCCGCCTGCAAGATTGGCGTTAATTCCATTCAGTCGCGCGCTGGTCGACAAGGTGCCGCCGCTCAAACTGAGCTTGCTTGCCGGCACTGCAAACAAAGCGCCATTGGTGCCCTTAACGACGACAACGGCGACTGAGCCATTGCCGCTCGTGCGGATTTGCTGGACGGTGCCGACGGCGGTTCTGTTGGAGAACAGGGTCGTTCCCGTGGTGAGACCGCTCAAGGAGCCGCTAGTCACGACCCCGGCCGAGGCTTTCCCTGCAAGCTCCGTGCCGCCGCTGAGACCTGCCCCAGCGCTCTTCTGCTCGCCTTGCGCGTTGCTCGGCGAGGGACGCTCGAGCACCTGGCTATTGATCCGCGATGCATCGCGGTTCTCGACGCCGACGCTGCTGGCCGCTGTGCTCCCACCTCCGCGGACGGCCCCGTCGCCGATCCCGCCCAGACCGCCCATGCCGCGGTTCGCGGCGGCGCCAGCCTCCGTCGCTCCGCCGGCATTGCTCATCAGCCCGCCGCGGCCTTCGCCGCCGCCATGGCCATTGCCCGGATGGGCGGCAGCGGCGGCGGGGATCATTGATGCGCTTGCAAGAGCGCACAGAAGTGTAGTGCGAGACATATCGACCTCCGGTATTTTTTTGCGAAATCCCAACCCATCGAACGATCGGACGGGCGTC
Source organism: Sphingomicrobium sp. (assembly GCA_035555075.1). GTDB lineage: Bacteria > Pseudomonadota > Alphaproteobacteria > Sphingomonadales > Sphingomonadaceae > Sphingomicrobium. The sequence goes on from DATMHD010000238.1 coordinate 998, forward strand.
CGGGCTCGCAAATTTAACCGTATCCACCCCTGTTAACGGCCGGCTGCCCGCGCTTGAGGGGTGAGCTGCCTTAGGCGTGCGCCCCGATGCGAACGTCTAGGTTCATCTCCGCATCGAGGAGTTTGGAGATCGGGCAGTTCTTCTTTGCGTCTTCCGCCAGCGATCGAAGCCGCTCCTGATCAATGCCCGTCACATCGGCCTCGAGTTGGAGGTCCGAGCGGGTCACCCTGAAGCCGTCACCCTCCTGCTCGAGCCTGACCCGCGCGGTTGTTTCAAGCCGCGCATCCGTCACCCCGTCCTTCGCAAGCGCGAACGACAAGGCCATGGTGAAGCAGCCGGCGTGGGCCGCGGCGATCAGCTCCTCCGGATTGGTGCCCTTCTCGTCCCCAAAGCGGGTGTTGAACCCGTAGCGTTCCTTCTCCAGCACACCCGACTGGGTGCTGAGCGTTCCCACGCCGTCCTTCCCGACGCCCTGATAACGCGCCGTCGCTGTCCGTGTGATTGCCATCGCTTTCTCCTTTGAGTTCAGGCCTCGACGCGGTCGAGCGCCTCGTCGAGAATCTGCTCTGCACGAATGAAGAGCTGCGTATCGATGACGACGCCTGACGCCGCTGCATTCTCCCGGACCTGCTCGGGCCGCGAGGCGCCAATGATTGCCGAGGCGACATTCGGCTCGCGCAGCACCCAGGCGAGTGCGAATTGCGGCAAGGTCAGGCCGGCCTCTTCGGCGATCGGTTTCAGCTGCTGGACTGCACGAAGTACTCGCGGTTGTATCAGCCGGTCCATCCAGCCGCCCATTTCCGAGCTTGCGGCGCGCGAGTTGGCCGGCGGCGGCCCGTCGGGATCATATTTGCCGCTAAGGACTCCTTGCCCAAGCGGGGACCAGACGATCTGGGAGATCCCGTTCTCGGTGCAGAGCGGGATGACCTCCTCCTCGGGCTCCCGCCAGAGCATCGAATATTGCGGCTGGCTCGACACGAATCTTGCAACCCCCTTCATGTCGAGGGCAGCCTGGATCCGATCGGCGGGCCACTCCGAAAAGCCGACATACCTGGTCTTCCCGCTCTCCACGGCGCGGGTCAGCGCCTCCATCGTCTCCTCGAGCGGCGTATCCCAGTCATAGCGATGGCATTGGTAGAGATCGACATAGTCGGTTTTCAGCCGTTGCAGCGATGCGTCTAGCTGCTTTTCGATCTGCGCGCGCGACAGCCCCCGATCATTGGGCCCCATCGGGAAATAGACCTTGGTCGCAAGAATATAGGAGTGGCGCGGGCGCTCCTTCAGTGCCTCGCCCAGGAAGGCTTCGGCCGCCCCCTGCCCGTAGACGTTTGCAGTGTCGATAAAATTGATGTCCTGCGCGAATGCCTCCTCGAGGCACGCGCGCGCCTTGTCGGCCTCGACGCCGACGCCATAGGTCAGCCAGGAGCCCAATGAGATTTCGGAAACCTCGAGGTCGCTGCTGCCAAGCTTACGCCTTTTCATGGGCCGCCTCCTTCGCTCCTTCACAACAACCGGCCGCCTGCACGACTGTTCCGCCACGAGCTTGGCCAGCAGCTCGACAAGGGCGTGTATAGTCCGGCGCGGGCGCAACTGTCGCAATGATCGGACCCGCGCTAGGCATCCTTCCATGAGCGCAATTGCCTATTTTGAATCGGCCGGGCGGCGACTCGCTTATCGGATGCGCAGCGGCAATGGTCCAACTTTGATGTTCCTTCCCGGCTATGCCTCCGACATGGAGGGTGCAAAAGCGCTCGCGCTCGATGCCTTCGCCGAGCGCCGCGGTCTTTCGATGCTCCGGTTCGACTATTCCGGCACGGGTTCCAGCAGCGGCCTTTTCGAGGATGGAACCCTTGCCTTGTGGCTCGAGGACGCGCTCCTTCTCCTTGATTCGCTCACCACAGGACCGGTCTTTTTGGTTGGTTCTTCGATGGGCGGCTGGATCGCGCTTCACCTTGCCCTTCTTCGTCCCGATCGCGTCCAGGCTCTCATCGGAATTGCAGCAGCGCCCGATTTTACCGACTGGGGCTTCACACCCGAGCAGGCGGCCAGGTTGACCCAAGAGGGGCGAATGACGCGCGGCTTCTGGAATTCCGGCCAGGCATTGCTTCTGGGCGATTCAATCCCGCTCCTTTGTCCGGTTCGCCTGCTCCATGGCGAAATGGACGAGGAGGTGCCGCTCGAGGTCGCCTTCCGCACGCTGAGGGC
>DATMHD010000239.1:0-4279 GCA_035555075.1 Sphingomicrobium sp.
ATCTCCATATTGATGTAGGCAAGCGCTGCGGGACCAGCGACCGGGAAGATCGTCTGAAGCATCGTCGGATCAAGCGTTGGAACCGTCTGCTCCGTGATATTGTGAGCAAGGTCGGCGTGAGCGACCTGCGTCATTCGGACGAGCTGGGTGCTGACGACCGAAATGCCGACCGAACCGCCGACGTTGCGCGAGAGGTTCAGCAACGCTGCTGCCGTCGTTCTGGCCTTCGCCGGCAAGGTTTCGAAGGCGAGGCTCTGCAAGGGCACGAAGATGAGCCCGAGGCCGAGGCCCTGGACGATGCCGCTCATGATCACCGGGCGCGACGGCTGCTCGATTGCAAACCCCGTCATCATGTAGAGGGATACGCCCATGAAGCAGACGCCGATGCCGACCAGCACGCGCGCATCGATCTTGCCCGTTAGCCGTCCTGCCATCAGCATCGAGATGAGCGTCCCGACGCCGCGAGGCGCGGTCAGGAATCCCGATTGCAGCACCGAATAACCGTACATGTTCTGGAGGAGCGGCGGCAGCAGTGCGAGCCCGGCGAGCAGCAGCACGCCGGTCACGGCCATGAACAGCATGCCCGTCGCAAAATTGCGGTCCTTGAACATCGCCCGGTCGAATAGGGGATGTTCCGTCGTCAGCATGTGGACGATGAACATCCAGGTGGCAGCGATCGCGAGGCCAAGTTCGATCCTGATCTCCCAGCTCGAAAGCCAGTCCTCCTGCTCGCCGCGATCGAGGAACAGCTGCAGTCCTGCAAGGGCAAGCGCCAGCAGCGCGAACCCGAACATGTCGAACTGGCGGCGATGCGTTTCGGTTTTCGGCATGAACCGCATCATGATGACCGTGCACAGGATGCCGACCGGAAGGTTCACGAGGAATACCCACCGCCAGTTGTAATTGTCCGTGAGCCAGCCCCCGAGGACAGGGCCCAGGATCGGGCCGATCATGACGCCGCCGCCGAACAGCGCCATCGCCTGACCGTGCTTCTCCCTGGGATTGATATCGAACAAGGTCGCTTGCGCGAGTGGAACGATGAAAGCGCCGCTGACGCCCTGGAATGCTCGGAACATCACCATTTCGCCAAGGGAGGTCGCAGTGGCGCAAAGGACCGAGGCGATGGTGAAGCAGACCACCGAAATCAGCAGCAACCGCTTGCGTCCGACCCGGTCGGCGAGCCAGCCGCTGATGGGAAGCGCAATTGCCGATGCGACGATGTAGCTCGTCAACACCCAGTTGATCTGGTCCTGCGACGCGCTGAGGTCCGCCTGCATGTGCGGGAGGGCGACATTTGCGATCGTCGTGTCGAGCACCTGAAGAAGAACTGCCATCATCACGCCAATCGTGACGATGAGCCGCTCTCCTGATGGCAACGGATGCGTTGCTTCATGGGCCGGCGTCTCGGCCATCCCGGCTTACTTCTTCTTGTTGCCGAGATCGACGGTTGCAGTGACCGACAGGCCAGCGATCATTGGCCGCGAGGGCGTGCCGTTGAAGGCGATACGTACCGGGACGCGCTGAGTGACCTTGACCCAGTTGCCATTGGCATTCTGCGCGGGGAGCAGTGAGAACTCGCTTCCGGTGCCGGCGCCGATGCTTTGGACATGTCCCTGGAACTTCTCGCCGCCATATGCATCGACCTCGATCGTTGCACCTTGGCCAGGGGCCATGCGCGCAAGGTCCTTTTCCTTGAAATTGGCTTCGACCCAGGCGGTCGTGCTGTGCACCAGCGACACCATGCCGATGCCCTGAACGGCCATTTGCCCGACCTGCAGCTTGTCGGCATTCTCGATCACGCCGTCCATCGGGGCTTTGACATCAGTGCGCTCGAGGTCGAGCCTTGCCTTGTCGACCGCGGCCTGCGCCTGCGCGACCTGCGGCTGTTCCCCACCCGGAGCGACCGCGGCATTGGCGTTCGCTGCGCGGGCCCTCGCGTCGGCGAGCTGCGTCTCGGCGCTTCGCACCTCGTTCATTGCATCTTCGTAGGCGGCGCGCGTCGTGAAACCCTGATTGAGGAGCGCCTGCTGGCGAGCGAAGGCGTTGCGCTTGATTGCAAGGTTCGCCTGCGCACCTGTAATGTCGCCCGTGGTCCCGGCAGCCGTCGTCCGAAGCACCTGCGTCTGGAGTCGGGCATTGGCAAGCGCGGCTTGCGCCTGCTCAAGTGCGACCCGGTACGGCTGGGGATCGATCCGGAACAGAAGGTCGCCCTGCTTCACCCGCGCGCCGTTGCGGACGAAGACCTGGACGACCTGGCCGTTCACTTGCGGGCTCACCGAAACGATGTCCTGCCGGATCTGGGCATCGTCGGTGGAAACGGTGCCACCGCTCGTCAGCCAATAATAAGCGCCGCCGACGATCAGGAGCGCTGGAACGATCAGCATGATGATCGTGCGTGTCCAGTTGCGCGTACCCTCCTTGCGAGCTCGCTTCCGCTTCGGCTCTTCGACCGTCTCGGCTGGAGCCATCGGCTGGGTCTGCATCTTGTTCATTGATTGGAAGCCCTGTTCATCGGCGCGGCCCGCGAGGCGTTGTCCCTCGCCCGCGCAAGTACTTGCCGCGTGATTTCAATGTCTTTGGCATCAATTCCTGCAAACGCTTCGGCGATCATCTCGTCGGCCACCCGTCGCAGTTTCTCGACCAGCGGCTGTGCCCTTGCGGTGATGTGAAGCCGCCATGCCCTCCGGTCAGCGGGATCCGCGACGCGTTCGACGAGGCCCGCCTCCTCGAGGCGGTCCACGATCCTCGAAAGCGTGATCGGCTCGATGTCGAGCATATCAGCAAGCTCGATCTGGCGAAGGCCGGAGTGCCGGGTGAGACGGAATAGTACCTTCCACTGCGCGCGCGTGACGCCAAGCCCGACCGCACGCCGGTCGAACGCCTTGCGCAAGGCATGGGCTGTCTCGCCGATCTCGAAGGGAAGGGTTTCCATGAGCAACCGATATAGTAAGCTTGCTTATATTAAGCAACCCCTAAACCACCGTCCTGTTCCAGAATGTCGCGCAGAATTCATCTTGCGCCGGGCGCCTCATTCTTGCTTTGGAAGACTAAGGGCCCCGAGGAGATCGGCGATGCAATTCGTGTGGATGGGCTTCTTGAAGGCGGGCGAGGTGATCGACCCCGAAATGCAGGAACAGATCAGCCAGTTCCTCCAGCAGCCGTACCTGCCCATCCAGGCGGCCGGCGCCTTACGGGACGAGGCTGGCACACGAAAGGGCTACCTCGTGGTCTTCGAGGCCGAACATCGGGACGCCGCCGAAGCGCTGGTCCGCGAAAGCCCGATCCGCAAGGCGGGCCTCTATAGCGAATACCACCTGTTCGAATATCAGAACGTGATCGGCTAGCGGCCGCCCGGGGGAGGATTGATCAAATCCTCGCTTCCATCGGGCCGCGGCGCTTCAGCAAGAAGGTCCTGCTCCGAGGACAGCAAGGATTTGTAATTGTCCACGATTGACCGGCAGCTCTTCAACCCTTGGTTCAACCGGGAATTTGCTGCTTCGAATTCTCCGCTCGCGGAATCATTCACGTCAGACACGAAAATCCTCGAAATCCACCTGACAGTCGCCTTCTAGAACCCCCGTCCCCCTTTTCGGGTTTCGCAGCCTGTCGCTCGCAAGCACCAACTCGCGTGTACGGCCGTTTCCCGGTCAGGAAGCTGCGGCTCCGCATGCCCGGGCGATCGCCGCCTCCAGAACCGCCGGGGTGAACGGCTTCAGCAGCATCTCCACGCCGCTCGGCCGATCGGAAATGATCTCTGTCTCCGCATATCCCGTGATGAGAAGCGCCGAGACGTCCGGGCAAAGCTCGCGCGCCTGCCAGAGGAAATCGGTGCCGGAGAGATGCGGCATTGCATAATCGGTGATCAGAAGATCGAAGTTGCAATCACCAGCCTTAAGGAGCGCTAGGGCTTCCGCGCCATTCCCGGCCTCGACGACTTCGTGTCCGCCGTCGGCGAGAAGCGCGGCCGTCGTGCTGCGGACCTCGGGATGATCGTCGACAAGAAGCACTTTGAGAGTGCGCGCAAGCAGCGTCCGTGGCTCCGGAGCTGCAGGGCTGCTCACGCTCGCAGATGCAGGCGCGCGGGGGAGCCACAGTTCTGCGGTGGTTCCGGCGCCAAGCTCGCTTTCGATCCGGAATGCGCCGTTCGATTGCTTTGCAAAGCCGTAGACCATGGGGAGACCAAGCCCGCTCCCCTTTCCCATCTCCTTGGTGGTGAAGAAGGGCTCCATCACCTTTTCGAGATTCGTCGCAGAAATCCCTGTGCCCGTGTCCGCGACGG
>DATMHD010000240.1:0-4337 GCA_035555075.1 Sphingomicrobium sp.
TCAAGGATCTGGTCGAGCGGCTGATGGGCAAGAACCCCGAGCACCGCTTCAACTTCATCCAGGCCAGCGCGGCGAGCGTGGACGAGGATGCGATCGACGCATAGGTCCCGTCGACCGTGAATTAAGTGGAGCGGGCCTGCCCGCGCGAAGAAACGGTGCGGAGCGGCCGAGTGCTACGGCTAAGCCGCGCGAAGTTAGGGCCTCGAAGCCGCGACGACTCGCCTCACTCAACATCAAGCAATCCCTAGTGTCGACGACGATGGCGTTCGGGCAACGGGCGTGTCATCCGGCATTCTTGCAAATGGTTCGCAATAGCATTGACAGACCCGACCAGATAGTTTCAAGGCGGCCCCGAAAGGGGAATACCATGTCGTTGCTTACCGGCACCCGTTGCCTGGTTATGTTCGGCGGCCTCGTCACCGCCGTCCCGGCGATCGCGACCGAAGCCGCCGAAGCCTCCTCGAGCGATGCCGAGCCCTCGCAGGAAATCGTCATAACCGGCGAGCGTGCGCAGAAGTCCTACAAGCCTGAACGGGCCATCAGTGCGACCAAGATTGACGCGCCATTGCGCGACATTCCACAGACCTTGAACGTCGTGAACCAGCAAGTCCTTCAAGATCAGCGCGCGCTGTCGGTCCAAGATGTCCTCAAAAACGTGCCCGGAGTCGGGTTCTCATCGGGCGACGGCCAGCGTGACCAAGTGTCGATTCGAGGCTTCACGGCGATTGCCGATCAGTTTGTCGATGGGCTTCGCGACGACGCCCTCTATTTCCGCGATCTCTCGAACATTGAGCGTGTCGAGATCATCAAGGGACCCGCTTCCGTCCTCTATGGGCGCGGCTCGTCGGGCGGACTTATCAATCGGGTACGCAAACAACCCGGAAATACGCATATCACGACGATCGCGAACTACGGATCGTTCGAGGATCGTCGGGGTGAGGTGGACCTCGGTCTGGCGAGCGACATGTTTGCCGGCCGGCTAACGGGCGCGATCGAAAAGGGCGACAGCTACCGCGAGAAGCAGTTCCTGGACCGCAAGGCCATCGCGCCGTCGCTGCTCTTCAAGCCAGCCCCAGGTGTAAGCCTGCTGCTTCAGGCGGACTATCTCGATGACGAGCGGATTACGGACTTCGGCATCCCCGCGTTTCATGGACGACCGGTCAAGGTGAAGCCGTCCACTTATTATGGTGCCGCCAATGCGCGTGACGTGGATACCAGCCGGTCAAAGGTCTGGTCGACTGGCGGTGTGGCGAGTGTCGATATCGCGCCGGCTACGAAGCTGCGCAACGCACTGCGCTATTACGACTACCGGCTGATCCGCAACAACACGCTGGTCGGATCGGTCAATGAGGCCTTGGAGACCGCGACGCTCAACCGGTCCAACGTCAGGCGCGACGAGCACGGCTGGTTCAACCAGACGGAACTGACGCACGACTTGGCACTTGGCGAAATGCGCCACCAGCTTCTGGTCGGGACAGAGTTCGGACGCCAGGTGAAGGACCAGTTGTTCGCGACTCGCAACGGCGTCGCGACAGTCGACCTGTTCGATCCCGTGCTTCCGGTCCTGCCGCTTTCTGTCGGTATCGCCCCGCAGACAGACAACCGCGGTTACTTCAACACGTTTGGCGTCTATGCGCAGGACCTCGCCAGTCTCGGCAATCACCTCAAAGCCCTCGTCGGTGTTCGCTGGGATCGCTTCAAGCAACGGACGCAGCCCCACATCGCTGGGCAACCGGTCCTTTCTCGCGTTGACGAAAGGTGGAGTCCCCGCGTCGGTCTCATCTACCAGCCGGACGAGACTCAGTCCTACTACGCTTCCTGGAGTCGCTCCTTCCAGCCATCGGGCGAGAGCTTCCCGCTGGCAGCGAACAACACCGACATCGCGCCGGAGCGCACGACGAATTACGAAGTCGGCGCGAAGTACGACCTGTTTGACAAAATGCTGGCTGCGACCGTCTCGGTGTTCCGCCTGCAGCGCGATGGAATCAAGACGACGGATCCGGTGACACGGGTCCTGATCCCGATCGGTACACAGCGAACGGATGGCATCGAGCTGGCGCTGAACGCCGACCTAACGGGTGGTTGGTCCGCCATTGCCGGATACGCCTATCTGGACGCCAAAATCACGAAATCGATCGGCATTGATTCAGGACAGCCGATCCAGGGCAAGCGCGCGACGATCACGCCAAAGCACAGCGGCAATTTCTGGATCGCCAAGACGTTCGGCGATCGGTTCGGCTTTGGCGCGGGCGCCAATTATGTTGGCGATCGTTTCGCCAATCCCGGGAACACCGTGACGTTGCCCAGATATGTCACGGCGGACGCAATGGCTTGGTATCGCGCGGGTCCGATGCGATTGCAGCTCAACGCCTACAACCTCTTCAATCGACGCTACATCGTGTCGGGTCACGGGACCAACGGCAACCTCAACATGCCGGGTGCGCCACGAAGCGTGATGCTGACCGTTCGCTTCGATCGGTAGGCATGCGATCGTCGAAGCGCATCGCGGTTCAGGCCCATCTGTGGCTTGGCTTGATCGTCGGCTTGCTGTGGTCGATTCAGGGACTGACGGGCGCGACCCTGGTCTTCCACCGCGAACTGGACCGCTGGGCGCATCCTGAGTGGCACGGCGGCGTAGGTCGCCCGGTCGCCGTCGATCAGTTGGTTGCGATCGCCGAGCGGCGCACGGGGAAATCGGTGTCTGCCATCGGCATACTCGACGCCGGACGCGACCTTCGAACGGCGACGTACTCCGACGACAATGGCAAGCAGAACATGCTGATTCTTGATGCTTCGAGCGGGGCGATCGTAGGCGAACGGCAGCCGCAGCCCGAGCGTCCGTCCGACGGCTCGACATCACGCTTCATCTACATGGTCCACGAACGGCTCGTTTCCGGCCATACCGGCGAAGTGATTATCGGCGCCTCGGGTTGCCTGCTTCTCTCGACGGCGATCCTTGGCATCTGGATCGCGTGGCCACGACGAGGCAACTGGCGTGTGCTCGTGACCCGCAGAGGCTGGAGGACGCTTCCCCAGAAGCTTTACAGTTGGCACCGACTCGCTGGGCTGGTGTTCGGCTTCGTGTTCGTGGCCATCGCCCTTGGCGGCATCTACATGACCTTTACCGACTCGATCCGAAGCGCAGTGGGAAAGATTATTCCGCTGCAAATGCCCTACGCGACTACGGCCGCAATGCCGAAAACGTGGCGATCGGCTGGAGAGGCGCTGCATCTCGCCGAGGTCCTGTACCCCAACGCACAATTCGTCCGTCTGACAATGCCTGTGCAGAGCAAGCCCTTCTACATCGTGAGGATGCATCAGCCGGGGGAAGTGCGCGCTTGGGCGGGCTCGACGACCGTGACCATAGACGCCCGCACCGGCCGGGTGCTGCAGGTCCAGGATGGATTGGCCGGACCAGCCGCCGACCGCGTGCTCGATGCACAATTCTCGATCCACAATGGCGAGATCGGCGGACTGTTGGGACGGCTGCTAGTCATGATGGCGGGCCTCGCCCTTCCGACATTCTACGTCAGCGGTCTTTGGCTATGGCTTCGAAAGCGAAGCGCTCGGCGAAAGGCCGCCAGCCGAGCTTCCCGCTTTGGCGAGAAGCCTGTGCGTGGCCAGACAGCCTAGGCCCGCTGTCCACTTTCCTCTGAATCGGATCGCGGAAACCGTTGCCCGCGTGAGACCATTGCAAAGCGGCTTGTGGCGAGGGATAGCCATGCGAATGGACGACGACATCATCCGGCGGGCGTATGAGCTTGCGCCTCTCAGTCGGAGCCTCGATGAAGTACGGTCAAAGCTTCGACGCGAGGGCTACTTCCAGATCGATGCGCATTTCAGCAGTGGAACGCTTCGCAAGGAACTCACAAAACTGTTGATGTGAAGTTTCCGGTGAGCCTCAGGTATCGTCCAAGCCGGCTTCCGGGAAGCGGACCTCAATCAGGCCCCCATTCCACCCGGTTCAAGGCTCGCGACCAAACGATGGCCGGCCCACAATTCGCAATGGTCTTTGGGGTGCATAGAGGAGATCTGGGCGATCGCGTCGGCGTCGTCGAGCGCATCGAAGGTTTCGGCGCGGTGCAAGTCGCCTGACCGGTCGAGCCGGATATAACGGTAATTGTCCTGGGACATGACAAAGCTCCTACGTATAGACAGCGGGAGCTCTCATTTGTCTCTCGTTCACCGGCACGCTGAAGACCGGGGCCGGCAATGAGCACCTTGTACACCCTATCCATGGATGAGCCTAATCCGGCACTAAGCCGCCGTTTAACGCACCTCGCCTGCCCTCTCCCCGCTCAACCGGTCGAGTAGGTCGAACTTGTCGTTCAGCAAGC
>DATMHD010000241.1:0-2666 GCA_035555075.1 Sphingomicrobium sp.
CTTTTCAACCAAATGGTCGAGTGACAGTGGCCCGGGGCCAAGGGCAATGAGGGCCAAGGCCAGCCCCGCCCACGGCAGATGAAAATTCGTCCAGCCTTCGGGCACGACGAGCTGAATGACGCCGGTCATGATGAGAAGTGCGAGCGCGCTAAAGCGGGTCGCAAGGCCAATGACCAGCAGGATGGGCAGCACGATCTCGGCGATGCTGTCGAGGTATGCTGTCGCGGTGGGAAGCGGGAAATCATAGGTCTGGCCGAAGATGTGCAGCTTGAACTCGTCCTCGAACAGGAACTCGGCAGCCGGCGACAGTGACAGGAAGCCATCCCACTTGGTCAGCCCGGATTTGAAGAACGGCACGGCGAGTGCGAGCCGCAGCACCGGCGGCGCCACGACCTGAGCAACCTGCGCAAGCCATTCCTTGATGTCTCGCAAGGCATTTTCGACCCTTGTGACGCTCGCTGTCATGTTTGCCTCGTGTCTGGTCCAAAGCTGTAACCGACGACGGCGCCTGCGCCCAGGAGATCGGAAAGATTGGCCGACAGGTCGAAACGAGAATTAGCGATCAGCGCTGCCTCCAGCGCGCTGAGCACCGGTTTCCCATCGGCCAGCGCCTGGAGGAATTCCAAGCTGCTGTCTGGAATCGACCGGACTTCAACGTCGGCCGATGGGCGGACGACGAGTGCGTCCTCACCACCGGCGGCAAGGTCAACGGGGGCCGGGATACCGTCCGCGATATTCATCCGCCAGATCGTCAGCGCCGGAAACTGCGACCGGACAAAACGGAGCGAAGGATGGAGCGCAAGCTGGACCGCGGGAAGCTGGTCGGGGGCAATCGCGGTGAACACGCCTGGATCAATCGGGGAGGCCTCGGGCGCGTGATAGGCCTCAGTCCAGGCTCGCTCGATACGCGCGACATCAGCGAGATAGGGCAGCACCGCAGCCGGCTCGAATTGGCGGATGAAATCCGGGAAGCCGGCTCCATAATCAAGCATGATCGGCGAACGCGGCGGTTCGACCATGACGTAGGCGCGCGCCATGGCGCGAAAAAAATCGGCGCCGACGATGCGGTCCACGGCCGGGAACGCATCTTTCAGCGTCTCAGTCAGGCCCACCACCACATTGTTTCTATAGACGGCAAACCGCTTCGGACCTGGTTCACCTTCCGGACCGACAAGGCCATCGGGCATCGGCAAGGCGGGATCCAGGATCGCCGCAGCGAAATGGCGTTGCCTGTCAGCAAGCCGCTGCATGCCGCACGGCCTCCGGTTGTGTTGCGCGCATGATGGCCTCGGCGCGTTCGGCTTCCTGCTCGAGCGTGGGCCAGGCCGGCACGTCCGAGTCCCATTCGATCAAGGTGCGCATCGCTCCAATGAGTCCAACGGCATGGGCGTAGAGCTCCCACACGAATTCGTCGACCGGGCGATTGTGAGTGTCGATCAGCAGCGGTCGTCCCTTGTCGTCGGCCTCTCGCGTAAACCCGGCCAGGTGAACCTCCTGGACGTGGGAGAGCGGATACGCGTCGATATAGGCGAATGGATCCCACTGCTGATTGGTCGAGGCGACGTAGACATTGTTGACGTCGAGAAGCAGGCCGCACCCGGTGCGTTGCACTACTTCGGCGATGAAGTCGATCTCCGAATAGGTGCTTTCGGCGAAGGCGAGATAGGTCGATGGATTCTCCAGCAGCATCTGCCGGCCGAGCGCATTCTGGACCTGATCGATGTGCTCGATGATGCGTGCGAGCGTCTCGGCGGTGTATGGCACGGGCAGCAAATCGTTGAGAAACCCCGTGTCGTGCGATGACCACGCCAGATGCTCCGAGAATAGACCCGGTCTATATCGTTGGATTAGCCAGTTAAGGCGCTTCAGATGATCGCGATCAAGCGGCCGATCGGCACCGATCGAGAGTCCAACGCCATGGAGCGATAGCGGGTATCGCTCGCGAATGGCCGACAAATAACGGTGCGGCGGGCCGCCCTCGCCCATGTAGTTTTCAGCATGGACCTCGAAGAAGCCGATATCGGGCAAGGTTTCGATGATCGTGCGGTAGTGCTCGGCCTTAAGACCGACGCCCCCGCGCGGCAGAATGCGGTCTTGGGCCGCAAATGGTGGAACCAACACGGCAACCTCCAATCATGGGGGAGGCGGGCGGCTAGGCAGCCCGCCCGACGACCGCAATCAGGCCTTCGGCGTGAGGCTTCCCGGTCCCTTTGGCGTCTGCATCGTCGTGCAGGTCCCTTTGGCTTCCAGCTTGAATGCATTGCCCTGGTAGTCAACGGTGCTCGTCCCGGCGCAGCTGGTGCCCGCTCCCGCATAGCAGTCGTTTTTGCCCTTGAGGGCGACGCCGTAGCACTTCTCCATCTTGCCACCTTCCAACGCCTTCATCGTCTTGGCTTGGTTTTCCTTCATCATTTTTTCCATGTCGCCCTTGCTCATCTGGGCAGTGGCCGAGGTCGCGGCGAGCGATCCAATGGCCGCAGTGAAGGCGCCGGCGACGAGGGCGGATAGCATGCGATTGGACATTTCTGTTCCTCCGATTGGGGTTGACCTTGCGACATACGCGTGCCTGTTCGGCGAGCGGCTCGGCTCGCCTTCCAGTAAATTCGCCCCGACAAGCGGATAGGTTACGCTCCCGAACTCGGATATGACGATAATTCAGGGATGAT